>JBJOQP010000027.1:0-10165 GCA_046049845.1 Actinomycetota bacterium | reverse complement strand
AATGCTCCCTGCTGAGCCTTACCAATGCTGATGGTCACATCACTTGAAGTGGAAGAGTAGTCAATGTCTCCTGCTTTAGTTGCAGTGATCACACAGTCCCCAGCACCAGTGACGGTAACACGACCGGTTGAAGAATTGACAGAACAGGTAGTTGATGTGGTTGAGAAAGTTACTGCTCCAGTACCGGATCCACCTGAAAGTGAAACAGTGATCACATCTGATGAGCCAAAAGTGCTGCTGGTCTTGCTGGAAGTAGCGGTAGCTGTTGCCTGAGCTACAAAACCAAATCGAATGGTTACAGATCCTGTTGCCTCAAGGTAGTAATCGTCTGCAGCGATAGTTACTGTGACCACACACTTACCTGCAGTGATGTCTGTGACGAGACCTGTGTTGTCTACAGAACAGACAGATGGGTTACCAACTGAGTAGCTAACTGCTCCAGTGGAAGATCCTCCGGTATAGCTAACCTGAGCTGTTGCCTTCGGGCTCTCCACATATGCTGGAGCACTGTTGTCCACACTTACGACAATTGCTGCTTGAGCTGCTTTTGAAACGGTGATGGTTGCAGTGGCTGATGAAGATGAGTAGCTAGCATCTTCAGCTCTAGTTGCTGTGATTGAACATGTTCCAGAAGACAGAATCGTTACTGCTCCGGTAGAAGAATTCACAGAACAAACAGTTGCACTGTTTGATGAGTATGAAACTGCACCTGTTCCAGATCCACCTGAGGTTGAAACACTGTACGAGAGACCATCACCGTAGGCACCAGTAGCTCGGTTAGATGTAGCGGTGAAAGTTGCTTGAGAAGTCTTTGCGATAGTGATTGTCACTGAGGCAGTTGCATCTGCGTAGTTCGAGTTACCAGCTCTAGTTGCAGTAGCGATACATGTTCCAGCTGTGTAGACAGTAACTGTTCCGTTGGCAGCAATAGTACAAACTGAATTGTCAGAGCTAGCCCAGGTTGTTGTTGTGCCTGTGGTTCCTCCGGTAGCACTAACTTGGATTCCCGCTGTGTTTGAAATCGATACTGAAGAACGAGTTGTTGATGCGGTGTATGTAGCTTGGGCTGCTTTAGCGATCGTGATGCTAACTGTGGCAGTTGCTGCTAGGTAACTAGTGTCTTGAGCCTTAGTAGCCGTAATCACACAGGTACCCGCACCTGTGATTGTGACAACCCCGGTTGATGAAACTACTGAACAAATCAGAGTGTTCGATGAAGTGTAAGTGATCGCTCCAGTACCTGAACCTCCGCTAGTGCTAACAGTAAATGTTGCACCACCGAAGACAGTTGAAGTAGTAGGAGACGATGCGGTGAAGGTTGATTGCGGTAGCTTGCTGATGTTGATGCTCAATGCGCTTGATGTGCTCGAAGCATTGAAGTTGGTGTCTGCTTGTCTAACGGCTGTCACTGAGCAAGTACCAAAAGCTTTTCCAACCACTACACCGGTAACAGCATCAATAGAACAAATCGTGGATGTAGAAGTTGAATAAGTGTAAGCACCAGTTCCTGAACCACCAGCTGCTGTCACTACAAGATCGTCTGCATCTCCTGCAGTGTATGTAGTTCTATTGGCTGAAAGTGTGACTGCAGCTTGGCTGGACTTAGCGATGTTCAAATTGAAAAGCGTTGCTAGATCGGCATATGTATCGTCTCCTGCCACATTTCCATAAACTTGGCAAAGCCCAGCTCCTAGTGCTGTTAGAACTCCGCTTGTTTCATTGATGGAACAAATGCTGGCACTCGTCGGAGCAACCGAGAAAGTCTTTGGATTGCTTGACGTTAGCGTGCCATATGCTGCGGAGATCGTTATGGATGCGGGAGTGTTCGGATTGTAGGTCAGAGTGGTTGGGCTCGCTGACATAGTCAGTTGAGATTGAGACTTCTTGCCAATAGTGAACGAGATATAGCCTGACACTGGATTGTAAATTCCGTTTGCTCCATAGGTGACTGTAATGCCACATACACCTGGGGCAAGAATAGTGATGTATGCCACAACGGCACCACCTCCCGATATGGAGCACCTTGAAGTGCTTGCCGCATCGAAAGTAAGTACCGGTGAGTTGGTGAGGCTAGAGCCTCCAGACATATCTATTCGGGCCGATCCATCACCCATTCGTGGTGCAGAACCATTCAGGGTCACAATTAAAGGAGCCTGATCAGTTCCATTAATGGTGAAGCTGTAGCTCTGGGAAACGGATTCAGCGTAGAAGGTGCTCGATAGAACTTTGGCAGTAAATGTACAGGTACCGGCTAATTTGAGTGTCAGGACAAGTGAGCCGCTTGTGTGTGAACAGGTAGTGGATGTGCTTGAAGTTAGCCAGTAAGTCTTAGTGGCACCCAGAGTAGCATCTCCACCTGCCACGGTCATTGTGTATGAGCCATCTGATAATTGCACAAGGCTAGGAGCGTTTGTCACAACAACAGGAGTTGGTTGTGTCATTCCAAGAATTGTGTAGCTATACGTCCAGTTGTTTGCTTGATAGTAGGGATCTGCAGGTAGTGAAACTTGAATCGTACAAGTTCCTGATCTCAAAGTAGTGACAACACCGGTATTGATGTCGGCAGTACAAACAGTGCTAGTCGTGGAAGCATATGTGTAAGAACCAGCATTGTTTCCACCAGAACCTGTGACGGTGAACTTGTAGGCCGAAGGTGACCAAGTCATAGTTGTGCCCACGACTGGAGCAGATGCACTTAACGTGATGGTTCCAGAACCGATACCAATTTTGCCGATAACCCAGTTGACATTTGAAACGGTACGTCCGTAGGTATCGTTAGCAGCCTGAACCAATGCAACAGTGCAAGTTCCACCACTGAGTGCAACAACTCGAACAGGAGAAGTCACACCATCGCTTGTGATGCTACACACGGTCGGAGTAGTGGTTGTATAGCTAAAGACACCAGAGCCAGTTCCACCAGAAAAAGTAAAACTGTTTGTTGGTGGGCTGGCGAAGTTCCATGAACTGCCGGACATCGTTGAGACTGTTGGTGCTGTGGCAGCTGTGCGACCAGCAACTGCAAGAGAAATGGTTCCCGACGAAACCGAAATGTTCGAGTTGGCTGGATCTCTCGCTGTCAGAGTAAATGTAGATGTAGTGCTAGTAGTGAAAGCTCCGACTGTTCCAGAAATTTCTCCCGTGGCTGCATTGAGCGTTAAACCTGATGTGAGTGTTCCGCTGGCTAGGGAATAAACAGGCGTAGCCGAGTTTGGAAGTGAAGCCACAAATTGGTAAGAGTATGGTGTTCCGGAAACCGCTCCTGGCGGACTCTTGGCAGTGAAAGATCCAACTGGATGAATAGTCAAAGTCATTGCTGCGCTAACAGGAGCTGAATAGTAAGTTGTGTTCTTTACTGTGAAGTTATAAGTTCCCGCCGTTGTAGGAGTACCTGAAAGCACACCGTTGTTGTAGCTGAGGGATAGGCCAGGCGGAAGAGAACCCGAGTTCAAGGTGAAGTTGCTGGCGTCCCCAGAAAATCCCGTTGGAAGAAATGTAAATGAGTATGCAGAACCGACTACACCAGCTGGCGGGGGTGTGCTGGCAATGTCGCTGGTGTAGACAATCGTCCCCGAGGGGTAGGAAGTGAATCTGAAGGCATCGCCATTGGGCGAAGTGGCAATTACGACGGCTCGATAGTAATTTCCAGCTAAGGACTCAGGAACCGTGAATGTTTTATTTGTCTCACCAGGGATGTCATACCAGGTAGCTGTGTTTGTTGAACCATACGAATCTTTGTCTCCACGTTGCCATTGGTAAGAAAGTGTTGGCTGAACAGTAGCTTGAGGGAAAGTTAGATCTCCCATGGTGGCTGTTCCACCTACCACATACTTGGCAGTGCCCGCAGGTGTAATTGCAACTCTGGTTGAGTTCGCGATTGCGTAGTCGTAAGTGATCTTCACGTAGCCATCGCCTGAGTTTAGAGTGCCAGGGTTAATCATCTGGTTGCTGTAAGCATCGCCGAATAGAGATCCGCCACCGCCACCGCCACCAGTAGTTCCATCTGCGTTTAGGCCGCCACCGCCACCGCCGCCACCGCCGCCGCCGCCGCCGCCGCCGTTTGTGTAGCAACCACAAGATGCACCACCGTCTGGGAAACCACCATCTCCACCGAGTCCTAATCCAAACGATCCTCCACCAACGTTGGCCGAGAAGGTGTAACGCTTACCACCAGCTGCTGCCAATTGAACAGATGGAACACCTAGCGCTGTGTTTCCACCGCTCACTCCGCTACAGGTTGATCCATTGCTTCCTCCAGTGAGTGGTCCACCAGTTGAAGCACATGAGGAGCCAAATCCGTAGATTGAGGACGGTGGGGTTCCCACACCTGCATTTGTTCCGCTTCCAGAACTAGACAAAACTGTTCCCCAACCAAATCCAGGAACATAGGTAACTTTTGTAGAGGCATCCTTACCTACTGTGGTACCTCCACCTCCACCTCCACCTGCCCAGTAGGAACCGTTACAAGCTGTTGCTGAAGTGTTGGTTGGGTTGATGGATGTAGATCCTCCACCTCCACCTGTTTCTGCGAAGTTGGTTGCTGCATCCCCCTTCTGTCCGATTTGCATACAGACCCAGGAGTTGGTTGTTAGAGATGCGCTGATTTGGAAAATGGCACCTTTACCACCGTTGGTTCCACCACCAGCGGCACCAGCATATTCAATGGTGTAGTTTCCAGCAATAGGTGGTTTCCACATTTGCATTCCAAAACCATCGGTCTTGAAATATGCAACGTTGCTAGCAAAAGAAGATGAAGCGTAGGCTGTCTGGCATTCAGCCAGAGAAGGGCCTGATCGGCCAGTCTTACCACATGGTGTGAAAGTAAAAGTTTCGAAATCGTAGGCACCAACAGCATTTGCAGGCATAGCTGCGAAGTTCGATCCGCTGATACCTAGAGTCAAAATTGTGGCAATGCTAAGGGCGAAGCGCCACTTAGATTTTTTGAAAATTTTTGTGCCGAACACATTTACCTCGAGTAATTACAAATTGTTTTTGTACTCCTCAATTGAACTGAATGAAACTGAGAGCACTAGTTGAAATGTGGGGTAAACCCTATGTTTGAGAGCAGTCGGGAAACCCTATATTTTCAGCAATACAATGAACTCATGACGTCGGAGAGAGCACAGTTCGAAAGAAGAGTTGTCGTCGTAGAAGATGAAGATTTTCTGCGTTCTCTCATCGCCAGTTACCTGCGTGATTCAGGTTTCAGTGTGAAAACCGCCTCCAGCGCCAGAGAAGCTGTCAAAGTTATTCAAGACTCCGATCCAGACGCCTTAGTCCTGGATATCGACCTAGGTTCAGACATCTCTGGAATCGATATAGCCCGTAGATTCAAGGTTGTAGAAAACGGTATTGGGGTGGTTTTCTTAACCTCTATATCTGATGACAGATTCTTGGATGCTGACATTTCCAAGGAGTTCCCTAAAGCTTCATACCTGAACAAGAGAATGCTCTCTGATCCAGCCACTCTTGTGGATGCTCTCGATGCGACCCTCCAGCCCCAAGGAGGAGCAAGATACAGGCATGACAGAACAGCATCACGACCTTTAGCCAACCTGACTAAGACTCAAATCAAGGTTCTCAAGCTCATTGCAGACGGAAAGACAAATAAGCAGATTGCAGAGATAAGAGACACAACTCTTGAGGCAGCTGAGGCGCTAGTTTCCAGAACGATGAGATCTCTTGGACTGGATGCCAACAGTGACCACAATCTAAGAGTGCTAGCCGTCAGACAATATCTAAACTCCTTCAACAATTCCTCAAATTTGGTATAGCCCATGAAGAAAATGTTGCTTAGCGGTGCTTGGGTTGAAAGCAAATACTCCACTTCCTGGATTCTGTCACTCCTATTAGTTGCCAACTACACAGGAACAGGCTTTTTAGTAATAGGCGTTGATCGAACCTATGGGTTTGAATCCCATCTCTATGACTTCGTCAGCTCTAGCTTTATGGGACTGACACTGATTATGGTTGCATTCCTAGTCTCTAAGACTCGTCTCACACGCGTTAGACAAGTACTAGCAGTTTGGTTGCTGACCGCAACTGTTTCATTAATTCCAATTGGTTTGCTTGTTCAACTGGGAAGTTCTGGAACACAAACAGCTCTGTTTATTGCTCAGTCTCCAAACCATGTTCTCTCAGTGTTTGCAAGTTGCTATCTCTTCTCACTTCTATCGGCTGCTATTGCTGAAGGTGCATCTCGAAGTCGTGAGTTGAGAAAGACATACTCAGAACTTCGCGACGTTCAGCGAAAGCTCTCTGTGGAACTTGATGAACTTGCTGCAACTTATTCAAAGCCAATTGGCGAAAGACTTAGAGCCTTTGCTGAAGCAATTGGCAAAGACAAATCGAGATCACCACAGTCTTTAGGCGAAGCTCTCTTTGAGTTCTCAGGTAAAGACTTGAGATCAAGTGTCAGTGAGATGATTTCAGAGTCAGCAACTGCGAACTCAAAAAGAACAAACAGAAGACTTGCTATTGGCTTCAAAGCCACCGCGGCTTTCACGAAACTTTCTTTCAGCCAATCGCTAGGTGTTTTTGGAACTACTCTTCTTGCCGCGGCTTATTTCGCTCCTTCTTACTTCTTGATCGGTGGCCCAGGTGCTGCCTTGGCTATTGGGGCATCATTGGCTGCAGCCCTTGTAATCTGGCTATTTATTGCACTCTTGGTAGGCAAGAGAACAGCTCGCTGGTGGATTTGGGCTCTGGCGAACGGTGGAATCTTCTTTGCGTCCGTTGATCTTGCTTGGCCTTTGGCTGTTCTACTTGGAGCGGATATTGAAGAGAGCTTAGTTGTGGCAACCGCTGGACTAACTGCACTGCTGGCAATGGTTCTATCGTCCTTGGAATCTCTTGTTGTTCGTCGTAAGAAGTTGCAGGAGGCTTTAGTCAACTGGAACGAATCACTGGTTGAGTCGTCAACAGTTCTGAATCAAAGGCTGAACTTAGTTCGAACAAACCTTGCTAAGCACCTACATAACAATGTTCAAAGTCAGTTAGTTGCCCTAGCACTGAAGCTTAAAGCTCTTGGAGAGAATTGGCCAACTGAAACATCAGATACACAAATTACAAGAACCGATGCTCTGCAAACTATTGCAAGCATCGGTCAAGTGGCAGATCAAACCAAGAGCCAACTCTCTTCCTTTGAGTCTTCACTTACAGAGCTGAGGGATTTCTGGCAGGGAGCTCTAAAAGTTTCTATTGATGTAACTCCTGATTCAACATCTCTCCTAAATACAGATGCCGCATTGAGTTCACGAGTTTTGAAAGTACTACGCGAATGTCTAACCAATGCTGCTAAGCACTCAGTTGATGGAAGTGTGGCTATAAAGATTGCTCTTCAGAGTGGAAAGATCCAACTAGTTTCTTCAAATAAGGTCTCTTCAAGTTCAACAGGAAGCAAGCCAACTGGATTAGGAACAAAGACACTTCAAGAATCTACGCTCGGCTGGAAAGCAAAAGAAGAGAACGGCCAGTACTTGTTTGAGGCCACGTTCTAAACGGCACTTTAAGCGAAAGCATTAGGCAGGCGGGCGAGGCTCGCACTTCAATCAAGAACTAGCCCGATAGGTTGTATTGGTGAATGTAAACGAAACCGAAGTAAAGCCTGAGCACGTTAAGAATGTAGCTAAGGGCTTAGGTCTTGGTCTTACTGCTTATTTGATTTGGGGTTCGTTTCCACTGATCATCACCGGTCTCGCCTCGTTTGCTAATCCTTGGGAGATTGTGGTTTGGCGAATAGTGTTTGGTTTCGCTACCGCTGTCATTCTTATATCTGTCACTCGCTCTTGGCCATCACTTAGAGCTGTATTCAAGAACAAGAGCATGCTTGGTTGGATTGGGCTCAGCTCAGTTCTCATCATGATCAACTGGCAGGTCTATGTAATAGGTATTGCATCCGGTCGAGTAATTGAAACATCTCTCGGATACTTCATCAATCCTCTTGTGACAATCGTTCTGGCTGTGTTCTTCTTACGAGAGCGACTAAACAAAATTCAATGGGCGGCTGTTAGCTTAGGTGCAGTTGCAGTTACTGTTCTCAGCATCGACTATGGGCACCTGCCATGGATTGCTTTGACTCTGGCTGTGACCTTTGGAGTATATGGTTTGGCTAAGAACAAGCTTGGTGGCCAAGTAACCCCTTTAAACTCCTATGCAATTGAATCTGGAGCACTACTGCCTGTGGCAATCATCCAAGGGGCAATTGTTGCCAGTTTGGCACCAGGACTACAGATCACTTCAAATGGCTGGGAGGGAGTGGCTGGGTTAGCCTTCTTCGGCGTAATGACTGCTATTCCACTGATTCTCTTTGGAACAGCCGCCGAGAACCTTCCCCTCAGTTGGATCGGATTCATGCAGTTCATGACCCCGACTATCCAGTTTGTTCTGGGTCTAACAGTGTTTAAGGAGGAAATGTCGCCAGCTAGGTGGATTGGCTTCATTTTTGTCTGGTTGGCTCTTTTAACCCTGACCTCTGATGCTTTGAGAAGAAATCGGGCAAATCGCAGGCTTCGAGCCTAAATACTGGGCTTTAGCCTAAATGTTTCTTTGTTATAACTTTTCCCAGACCAAGCCAAAATAATACGTAACACTCTGTCTTCCCCTGATTCTGTTGGTTATGCTTTATCCAAGCGTTTCAGACCTCTGGCGCGTGCCTGCCGATGATGACGGGCAAATCAAATCCCCGAAAAGGACAAATAAATGACCGCATTCTCAAAGAAGAAACTAGCGGGTGTTCTTGCAGTGGTTACCGCCACAGCTCTAACACTTTCTGGTTGCTCAACTCCATCGCCGTACGCGGCTGGAGACGGTGTACTAAAGCTTGGTGGAGTTCTTCCACTAACTGGTTCACTTGCATTCCTATCACCTCCTGAAATTGCTGGTGTTGACTTGGCTATTGCCGACATCAACGCAGCTGGTGGAGTACTTGGCCAGCCAGTCGAGTGGACTCTAAAGGACTCAAGCGACGGTGACAACCCTGCAATCGCTCCTGCTTCAGCAACTGAGTTGCTTGACTCAGGCGTTGACGCAATCGTTGGTGCTGCTGCATCAGGTGTTACACGTTTGATCATCGACCAGGTCACAAAGGCTAAGGTTGTTCAGATCTCAATGTCAAACACTGCTCCTGACCTTTCAACATGGGACGATGGCGGATACTACTTCCGTACAGCTCCAAGCGACCTACTTCAGGGTGCAATCGTTGGAAACCAGATCGTTGCTGCAGGTAAAGAAAACGTAGCAATCATCTACCAGCAGAGCCCATACGGTGAAGGTCTTGTTGCTAAGGCAAAGGGAACTCTAGAAGCTGCTGGTGCAACCATCGTTTCAGAGCTATCTTTCCCTGAAGGCGAGTCAAACTTCGACACCATCGTTGACCAGACAGTAGCAGCAGGCGCTGACTCACTTCTAGTTATCTCATACGACGAGTTCAAGAAGATTGCTCCAGCTCTAGAGAAGAAGGGCTTCCCAGGAAGCGACATCTTCCTAGTAGACGGAAACCTTGCTAACTACGCAGACCAGGGCTTCGCTTCTTACCTTGAAGGTGCTAAGGGAACTCTTCCTGGTGGCGAGCTAAACGAAGACCTAAAGTCTCGTGCAGCTGCTCTATACAAGGAGAACTACGGTGAAGACCTAATTGAGTTCTCATACCTAGCTGAAACCTACGACGCAGTTATGCTTTTGGCACTTGCTGCTGAGCAGGCTAAGAACGACTCAGGTGAAGCAATTGCTGCAAACATGATTTCAGTTTCAACCGGTGGCGAGAAGGTTTCTACTTTCGCTGATGGTCTAGCTGCAATCAAGGCTGGCAAGGACATCGACTACGAGGGCTTCTCAGGTCCAATCGAGTTCGATGAAAACGGAGACCCAACTGGTGCTTCTATTGGTATCTACCAGTACGGCTCAGACGGTACTTACGTATTCCTTGAGGCTGTAGCAGGTAACTCAGTAGAGTAACCAGCAACTCAAAACTAAAAAGAATCCCCCGAGCTAATGCTCGGGGGATTCTTTTTTAAGCCTTAGACCAAATGGTTTTTATAGTTCAGCTAGGTTACCTAGGTATAGCTCGATCATCTTTGGATCGTTTAGAAGATCGCGACCGGTTCCGGTGTATGCGTCTTTACCCTGGTCAAGTACGTATGCACGGTCACAGATCTGAAGACAACGACGA
>JBJOQP010000026.1:0-10251 GCA_046049845.1 Actinomycetota bacterium | reverse complement strand
ACTCCAGCCACGAACTCTCTAGCTGTGAAGATCGCTCCCATGACGAAAGCGACAGCGAATGATTGGGCGGTATTGAATTTCTTTGTCGCGATGAATTTCCAAATGACTGCAGCAAAGCCTGTGGCGACACCAAATATGAGCGCTGACATGAGGGAGCCTGCAAACCACGGAATCGGTCCCAGATAGGTCGTGAGCCACTTCAAGAGAAGACCAAAGAATGCAAAGCCAGAGAAGATTCCGACTAAGAATGCTTTAAAGAAACCAAGTTGCCTAATTGAAATCAAGATCAGGAAGTAGCCGATAAAGATTCCAGGCCAGAAGTTGAAGGCTGGGTAGCTCAAAGCAATAAATGCTCCACCAATAGATCCAACTAGTGCTCTCCCCCAGAACGAGGTAGACAGCCTAAGCCAGTTGGTTAATTGAGTGAACACAATCTAAGCGTAATAGGAGTAGGCGACGATGCCACGCTTGATTTGGTCTATTGCAGACTGGGCAGTTGCTGACAGTTCGTCGGGGTTAACCTTGGAGATTTGCTCTAGAAGATCGATTGTTTGCTTGCACCACCTGATGAAGTCTCCTGCGAGCATGCCAGTGCCCTTCATTACAGAGTCAAGACGAGAACCAGTAGCCCAACGATGCATCTGCAGAGCCATTGAAGAGTCAGGTTCTGTTGAAAGAGGAAGGTTGTGATGTTTAGCTAAAGCTTGCAAGTCGTCCCAAACTTCAAGAGTCTCGTTGAATACTGCCACGAATTCTCCCTTAGGCATCTTCGGAGTCAAACTGTCGTCATCTCTGCGTGCTTCGTAGACAAGAGATGCTGCAATTGCGGCAAGCGTCTGCGGGTCAACGTGATGCCAAACACGACGTCCAATGCACTCAGCAACCAAAAGATCACGTTCGCCATAAATCTTTGAGAGCTTTTGACCTGTCTCAGTGATCTCTAGATCGCCCTGTGATTCAGTTACGTACTCCAGTTCAATGAGTACTTCGGTAATTCTGTCGAAGGTCTTCGCAACCTGGTTAGTTCTTGATTCAATCTGCTTGATGATTGCTGCTGTCTCACGTTCAAGTTTGTACCAACGTTCTCCCCAGCGAGAGTGTGCTTCTCTGTCTGGACAGGCGTGACACGGGTGCGAACGCAACTCTCGCTTTAGATTTGTGACTCGAATCTCTAGTTGCCTCATGCCCTTGGTCTGTCTAAGGTCATTGCGACGAGCTTGACGACCGGAGGTCGCTATCTCTCTTTCAAGATCGCTGACTTGTCTTCTAAGACGTGCGTACTCTCTGAAATCGCCAACATGGCAACGCATAGATTCTTCGTATCCATCAAGAGAAGCCTGCTTCTCGCGAATACCTCTTGCCAGTCCAACTACAGAACGGTCTGCTTGGAATTGAGCAAAGGAAGTTTCTAATACTTCACGGGATCTGCGTTGCCCAAATGCTTCGATTAGGTTCACAGCCATGTTGAATGTTGGTCTGAATGAAGAGATCAAAGGATAGGTTCTCTTGGAGGCAAGACCAGCAACATATGTTGGATCTAGATTCGCTGCCCACTGGATAACTGAGTGGCCCTCTACGTCGATTCCTCTTCGGCCAGCTCGTCCAGTTAGCTGAGTGTATTCTCCAGGTGTGATCTGAACTCTGCCTTCGCCATTGAACTTGTCAAGGCGATCTAGAACCACAGTCCTTGCTGGCATGTTTATACCCAAAGCAAGAGTCTCTGTTGCGAAGACAACCTTTACTAACTTGCGAAGGAAAAGTTCTTCAACAACTTCTTTGAATGCTGGAAGTAAACCAGCATGGTGAGCTGCCACTCCCCTCTCCAGTGCGCTTAGCCATTCAAAGTAGCCGAGAGCAGCGAGGTCTTCATCTGCGATGGAACCGCACTTTTCTTCAGCAATGCGCCTAATGAGTTGCTTATCCTCAGGCTTGGTAAGTCGAATACCAGAAGCAAGCACTTGCTGAACAGCTGCTTCACAACCTGCTCTAGAGAAGATGAAGAAGATTGCTGGAAGTAGGTCAGCTTCATCAAGAAGCTCAATAATCTCAGGCTTACTTGCCTTATAGATACGTCCGAGGTTTCGATCTGGAAATCCAGCGTGTCCCCTGCGTCCCCGTATTGGTCTGTTGGTCGGCTGGCGCATCTTGTTAGCGTGTCTTTGAACTAGATCAACATTGACTCGAAGTTCCTTATCTGAATCATCAAACAGCGGGATTAGCTCGTCACCAAAGAGCACGTGCTGATTCAAAGGGACTGGTCTGACTTCCGAAACGATTACTGTCGTACCACCTCGAATTTCATCAAGCCATGCACCGAATTCCTCAGCGTTGGAAACAGTAGCGCTTAGAGAGACCACCAAAACATCCTTCGGTAAGTGAAGAATGACTTCCTCCCATACCGCACCTCTGAACCTGTCTGCGAGGTAGTGAACTTCATCCATGACCACGAAGCCAAGGCTGATAAGGGAATTGGAGTTTGCATAGATCATGTTTCGCAGAACTTCAGTGGTCATCACCAGTATCTGAGCGTCAGCGTTGATGTTGGTATCGCCAGTGAGCAGACCTACTTTGTCAGAACCGTAACGGGCTTTGAGCTCTGAATACTTTTGGTTGCTAAGAGCCTTGATTGGAGTTGTGTAGAAAACCTTCAAGTCTTTTTCAACAGCAAGATGGATAGCAAACTCGCCAATGATTGTTTTACCTG
Organism: Actinomycetota bacterium; assembly: GCA_046049845.1. Classification (GTDB taxonomy): domain Bacteria; phylum Actinomycetota; class Actinomycetes; order Actinomycetales; family Microbacteriaceae; genus Rhodoluna. The sequence goes on along the minus strand of JBJOQP010000026.1, from coordinate 7,547 downwards.
CACCAGTTGGTGCCGCTACTAAAACTCCTTGGCCTTCTGCTAAGGCACGACATGACATCTCTTGGAATTCATCAAGTGGAAACTTGAGTAGTTTCTTGAAGCTTTCAAGGCTTGGATTCAACTTGTTCTGTTTTGAACGAGCAAATCTCTCTGCTGGCGTGAGTTCCTGATCCATCAGGAGATTGCATCTGGTTTGTAGTCCGTGGCCAGATCAGTGCCTTCAAGTGTCTTCTTAGCTCTCATTGCTCTTCTCTTGTCGTTGGCTAGTGCGATTGCTGCTGAGAGGTAGTAGAAAGCGAGCAAAGGAATCATCAGCAAGAACATTGAGACTGGGTCAGAGACAGGAGTTGCTAGAGCTCCAATGAGTGAAATCAGGAATACTGCAGGACGCCAGCCCTTGAGAATGCTTCGACCGCTGAGAGTTCCGATTGCGTTGAGTAAAACAAGTATTGCTGGGAGTACGAAAGCCAATCCAAATACAAGAAGTACTCTGACAGTGAATAGAACGTATGCAGCACCATCAATAACGTTTGAGCTTCCTTGAGGAGTGAAACCAAGAAGTGAACGAACGAAGCCTGGGAATAGCCACCAACCGAAGTACGCCCCACCTAGAAATAGTGGAGTGCTGGTTAGTGCGAAAGCTACTGTGTATCTGCGTTCACGTTTCTTGAAGGCAGGAGCAACGAATGCCCAAATCTGATAGAGCCAGATGGGGCTTGTCAGGAAAAGTCCAATGAAGAACGAAACCTGGAATCTTAAGTCGAAAGCTGAAACGACTGTTCCGAAGTTCACCGTCGCGTTCACATTAGCTTCGGCTGCAACTTTCAGAATTGGTTTCTGAAGTTCTGTGAAGACTTCGTCAAACAGTTCCCACCCGATGATAGTTCCAGCGAGTATGGCAAATGCAGATCGAAAAAGTCTTTTTCGTAGTTCTCGAAGGTGCCCCGAGAGTTTCATCCTCTTATCGGGGTTGCGGCGAAGAGCCATTAGTCGTTTTTAGGTTGTTCTTTCTCAGAACTAGCCTTCTTCTTGTCTTCGTCTCGCTCGTCGCCAAGTTGCTTCATTTCCTTACGGAAGATACGCATTGACTCACCAAGACTCTTGGCAAAAGTTGGAAGCTTTGGAGCACCCCAGATAATGAGGACGACAAGAATGATGAAGCCTAAGTGCCAGCCTTCTAAACGCATTGATCAAACCTAACTGTCAAGATTATTTTCTATGGAGCTTGTGCCTTCAAGCCTACGCTGTCTATCTAACCGAGAACGCTTTAGAGCACTTACCTCAATCTTAAGGGTTTTTGCCTTTTGGTTCAGTGGGTCAAGGGCTCTATTGACTCGAATGGAGGACTTTCTCAGCCTTGCGCCTACAAGGGCAATGGCAGTAAGGCTAGCAAGAGCTAGAAAGATAAAGATGTAAATCCAGTAGTCCTGCATTATTCAGCGTCCTTAGGTGTGGTTGAAGATCGTTCTCCAAGTGCAATGAGTGCGAAATCTCTTACACTCTGACGGGCAATCTCAGGCGAAATTACTCTCGCTGAGCCACCAAATCGGGCAATAACTCGACCTAGGTTTCGAACATCTCCCACTTTGATTTTGAATCGTTTCACAGTCTTGCTAACAGTCTCTGGCTCCTCGACTGGCTTGAAGTCGAAGATCAGTGAGTAAGCCTCAGGGTCTACTTCCAAGGTAACAACGGTGTCTGATTCAGCTGCTGTGTAGATTTCGTCAACCAGTTCGGCAGACTTAGCTTCTTGGCTAATCGGTGCTTCTGTCGGCTTGGCGTTTCTCATTCGGTCCAGTCGGAATGAGCGGACATCTTTGTTGATTGGACACCAAGCCCGAAGGTAAACAACTTCACCCTGAGAATCGATTCTCAATGGCTCTAACAATCTGCCTAGCGTGGTTTCACCTTTGAGGTTCAGGTAGTCGCAGGTGATACTCACATCGCTAGCCATGGCATCTCTAATAGCAACTAGATCAGAATCACGCGAGCCAGTTTCAATTAGTACACTTTTTTTCTTTTCCGTATCGTCATTGATAGCAAGGATTCTCTGAAGTTCTTGAATCTCTTGGTTATCAACTAGCCCTGGTAGAGAACTTAGGTAGACGAGTCCAGCTGCCAAAGCTGATGCTTGTCTTGAAGAAAGTCTTGGCACCTCATCAATTGCCTCATTGAAGGTGTATTTGATTGAAACGAAACCATCTCGTAGGTCGTCGTAGTTCACCTCGTAGGAGCCGTCCTGATTCGATTTCATCAGGTCTGTGTAGCTAATCATCTTGACAGCCTTCACAATCTCCTTTTTAGAGACTTTGAAGTGGTCCACTAGTTCTTCAACTGTGTATTCATTACCATCAACAAGTAGACCGGTGAGAGCAAGCATCAGATTGAAGCGATCAGTGTCGTCAAGTTTGAGTTCATCAGCCATGCAAATCAGCAACCTTTCTGAATCCAAGCTCAACCAAAGATGCAAGCTCCTTGGGCTCGACTACTTCAATCTGATCTGCATACTCTCTCAACTGTTCAGCTAAGACGTATAAGTCGTGATAGTTCAGTCGAAGAAGATCGTCGCTGTTGTTGGTCTGTAGGTCAAGTTCGTAGCGGAACCAAGCTTCGCTGCCTCTAGAAACCGTAATGGTCGCAACTTGTTTCTTCGCGTGATCATCTAGGTCTTTGACTGCTGCTTCAATAATTGAATCTTCAGGTCTATCGAAAGTTCTGATCTCTCTGCCCGATGTGGCCGGTTCAACCTTGTTAACAATCCTTCGGAGCATGAAGTTTCTTGCTTCTCCCCTGTCTTCATCAAAACCTAGAACCAACCAGGCACCGGCAATTTGTCTCATAAGCCACGGCTGAAGAGTTCTGGTCTGAATCTCCCCTGTTGATGGATTTCGATAATCAAAGTTAATCACCTGAGATTCAGCGATTGCGAAATCGATGTCCTTGAATGAAGGCTCAAAGGTATGGATCTTCGGAGAGATACCGATGATGTCTGAGGATTGCCCAACTACACCTAGAGCACGAAGTTTAGTAATTCCGCGGCTTGCATCTGTCGATAGAGATCCACCAGCCCAAGCCTGAGCAGCCAGGTTCAAAAGTGCTAGTTGTCTAGGTGTTAGCTTTACATCAACGGGCCAAGAGAAACTTTCTCTTTCAATTCGGTAAGTAGTTACCTGATTGTTTTCATCCTCGTGCTTCGGTATCTCTGTTTCAATTCGAATACCGATTTGTCGAAGATCTTCTTTATCTCTTTCGAACTTACGTTCCAGGGTTGTGTTGTTTCCACCCTCTTTGAATTCAGTGTCGTAGCCGCGAACGGTCTGCAGAATCTGCTTCTTGGTCAGACCACCAGTCGCATAGAGAAGTGTGCAAGTCAGATTGAATAAGCGCTCGGGCTTACCGAGTGCAAAATCATCACTGTCGTTCGAAGCCATAGGTTCGGCTGCTACTTGTTGATTCCTAGTACGTCAATGACGAAGATGAGAGTTGCGTTAGCAGGAATCGTTCCCTGTCCGTTTTCTCCATACGCATCACCTGGAGGCATCACAGCAATTACCTGTGAACCAACAGTGATTCCATCAAGTGCCTTTACGAAACCTGAGATCAGGTTTGCTTCATCAAGTGTGAAGGTTGCAGGTGAGACAGGAGTTTGTGCGTCTCTTTGAACCCATGATGAGTCGAACGGATCGCCCATGTCCTCTGACCAGACCCAACCTGTGTAGTGCACGGTGATTGAATCACCAATCTTGATTGGTTCACCCTTACCTGTGATTAGAGTTGCTCGTTTGAAATCTTTTGGAGCAGCGAAGTTAGGTTGAATTAAACCAGGCTGACCTGTCTTAGGGTCCAGAACGACTGCAGGCATTCCTGACTCAGGTGCATTTGATGATCCATTAGCTCGGTTAAGGTAAACCTTCTTCAGTTCAAGAACAAACAGTGAACCTTCTGGGTCATCAGTAGTGCTTGGAAGTGCAAATGCAACTACTGAACCTTGCTTGGTGCCGCTTAGAGCGTCACAAAGCTGCTTGGTGCTAGTTGAGGTGAAAACTTGAGAAGCTGCGTCAGTTCCATCCCACTTGCTAGCAGCAAGTTGAACTCCGGAAGTTGAAGAGAAGACCGCGTACTCTATGTTGACTAGCTGGTCACCTGTGAAGGTTGGCCCATCGCCTTGTCGCACAATCTTTGTTTGAGCTGATTTGATTCCGGCTAATGCTGCCTTGATGCTTGAGCCAGGTTCAGCGGTTGCGAATTCAGCAGTTGGAACTTTGCCGGTTTCTGCGGTAATTTTCACAGCATCAATCTCAGGACCACCCTTGAATGTTTCACAGGCAGGCTTGACGCCATCGAAGGCACTGACTTCTGGGGTGGAGTTGCTCATGCAACCCGTTAGAGAGATTGCTAGGGCTGAAGAGATAAGGATTGCGGTGATTTTTGACACAGAAACAACTTTCTTTGATTTCCTCCAGTTTACTGGTCTGTATCTCCAAATGCCTTGCGTGTGGCCTCAGCCGAATTCTGAGCGGATCTAAGCGACTTTCTAAGCTTCTTCTCGCTAACGGTGCGTTCACCAACATGTTCTGGGTTCCACACAGCAATGTCTTCGTCCTCGAACTCGGGCTTATTGCGTCTACTGAAGCTAGGCAATTGAGTTCCTGGGGCAAGCCTTCTTGCGGTGAGTAGGAAGCCTGTGTGACCACCCATCCTGTGTTCGGGTCTCACTGCCAGACCTTGCAGATGCCAGCCGCGAACCAGAGACTCAAACGCCTCAGGTTCAGCAAAGTTATTGCTTGATCTAATCTCCTCAGCAACACGGGACAACTGGGTCACTGTAGCGACGTAACAAATTAGGACGCCACCAGGAGCTAGAGCTTCCGAGACAGATTCAATGCACTCCCAAGGAGCAAGCATGTCCAACACGATACGGTCAACGCTGCCAGTTTCTAAGTGCTTAGGAAGTTCTTCTTCTAAACTGCCCAGTCTCACATCCCAGTTAGATGGTCTTATGCCGAAGTGTGTTGCAACATTTGCTTGAGCTATTTCAGCAAACTCTTCTCTTCTTTCAAAAGAGGTTAGATGGCCTTCTGGACCTATTGCTCGTAGCAAATACATGCTCAGGGCTCCAGATCCCACACCAGCTTCAACCACTCTTGCTCCAGGGAATATGTCTCCCATCGTGACGATGTTGGCTGCATCCTTTGGATAAACAATTGTTGCACCTCTAGGCATAGACAAAACGAAGTCAGTAAGTAAAGGTCTAAAGGCTAGATATTCAACTCCCGCTTGGTTTGCAATAACTGAACCATCAGGTCTGCCGATGATGTCGTCGTGCATCACGTCACCGCGATGGGTTCCAAATCTTGCACCTGCAACAAGAGTTATGGTGTTAAGTCGCCCCTTAGGTCCTGTGAGCTGAACTCTCTCCCCTGCGACAAATGGGCCACGATGTTTTCTAGGAATGTCGCTCATTTGATCAGCTTTCTCAATTGTTTGTAAGTTACTCCCTCAAGAGTAGGCCAAATCACTCGACCCTCTTTTGCTGGTATCTCGATGATGTTGGGAATTCCAATTGCGTAAGTGCCTGCAGCTTCTGCGGAAGTCAGTCCTGTAATTGAATCTTCAAAGGCGATACAGTGCTTAGTTTCAAAACCCAATAGGGCTGCGGCTTTTTCATAAGCCTCTGGATGGGGCTTTCCGCGCGTTACGTTATCTCCAGCAACAATTACGTCAAACGCCTCAAATGGAATTGCATCAACAACCTGTTTAGCCATTCTGCTAAGAGCCATAGTCACTAGAGCTGTCTTAACATTGTGTTTCCGCAAATCAAGAAGTAGTTCTTTAGCTCCTGGTCGCCAAGGCACAACCTTGGCTAACTTACTCTGGACGTCGTTTGTGAGGCGGTCAACAATCTCACTTGTCTCCAGAGGAACATTTGCTCTATCTTTAAGTACCTGAGAGGACTTTTCTAGACTCATGCCTATGACATCCAACCCGTCATCTACGGTCCAAACTCCATTGTGCTCGGCGGCTAGAGCCTGCTCACTGGCTAGCCAATATGGCTCAGAGTCGATGATTGTTCCGTCCATATCGAATAGAACGGCGAAGGTTGGTTTGCGAGCGAACATTATGGGGAAAGTCTAATCTGCCGAAATGAAATAGAGTTCTTATGACTCTTGAAGTGAAATGGTGATTGATTGAACGAGATTTCAAATATCTTTGGTGGACGCGTTTTAGTAATAGCTCTGGACGGTTGGACAGATGCTGGTATGGCTTCCACAGGTGCCGTTTCATACATCAAAGACAAGTTATCTTCAGATTTGCTGCTGTCAATTGACGACCAGGATTACTTTGATCTTCTACGTCAACGACCAATCATCGTTCTAGATGAACATGGCGAAAGAGACTTTGTCTGGCCAAGCCTTGAACTATTCGGACCGGGACCAAAGACACCTATTCAACAAAAGGACTTAAGCCTCTATTTCCTAACCGGACAAGAACCAGCTCTTCAGTGGCAGTTCTTGATTACTGAGCTAGTAGAGATCATTGAAGACAGAGACATTCAGGCTGTGATCATGCTCGGTTCTCTTGCCGCAGAAACTCCTCACTCCAGACCAATCAAGGTCTACAAGAACAGTCAAACCGCATCTGTGCGCAACAACCTTGGAATTGAGAGAAGCAACTATGACGGTCGTGCAGGATTCTTATCTGTGCTGGGTCACGCCTTAGAGAAGGCTGGGTTGCCAACCATTTCTATCTGGGCTCAAGTTCCTCATTACGTTGCTTCTATGCCATCTCCTAAGGCAGCCCTTGCTTTAGTAAATGACTTGGAAATCATGCTCGGCTTCACAGTCGACCATAAAGAAATTCTTGAAGCTGCTTTTGAATGGGAAAGATCAGTAGACAGTTTTGCTGAAGGAGATGAAGATCTACTCAACTACATTTCAGGTTTGGAAAGATCTAGAGATGAAGCTGAAGCCGAGGAAATGACAACAGACCAACTTGCTTTGGAATTCGAAAAGTTCCTGAGACAAAATGAAGGTGATTCAGAGCCACCGAAGAGCTAAGCGGAAATCCATCCGTTAGACAGCATTACCAGCAATCCGAATCCAACCACCAAGCGCCAAACAACAAATGGCATAAATGAACCTTTGTTCAGGTACTTGAGTAAGCCAGCAATAACCAGGTAACCAACAACAAAAGAAGTGATGGTCGCAACAATGGTTCCTGATAACGCATTCGCATCCAGCATCTGATAGCTGTCCTTGAACTCGATTAGACCACTTGCTAGAACTGCGGGTATACCAATCAGAAACGAAAACCTTGCTGCCGCTGCTCTTGTAAATCCAGCAAACAATCCGAAGCTGATGCTGGCCCCTGATCTAGACACTCCTGGAATAACAGCCAAAGCTTGTGACAGACCGAAGCCAACTGCTGAGTTGAAGGTAACGTCAGCAACCTCTTTCTGTCTTCTGCCGTACCGATCTGCAAGGAACAAGATTGCAGCGAACAAAATCATTGTGAAAGCAACAACCCATAGAGTTCTGACGGTGTCT
>JBJOQP010000025.1:0-11107 GCA_046049845.1 Actinomycetota bacterium | reverse complement strand
AACGTGACGAACAGTTCCAATGAGGCTGTCTAAATCACCAAGCTTTGATCTAAGCCTTCTGATATGGACATCAACTGTTCTGGTACCTCCAAAGTAGTCGTAACCCCAGACTTCGCTCAATAGTTGATCTCTGGTAAAAACTCTGCCCGGGTGCTGGGCTAGAAACTTGAGAAGTTCAAATTCTTTGAAGGTTAGGTCCATGGCTTTGCCATTGACCTTTGCTGAATAGGCTGCATCATCAATAACAACTCCAGCAACCTGAATCTTGCCCTCTAGCTCCTTGGAACTGTTCTTGGTTAATGCAAGCCTGATACGTGCATCTATCTCTGCAGGTCCAGCTGAGTCCAGGAGGAAGTCATCTGCTCCCCATTCGGCAGAGATAGCTGCTAGGCCACCCTCATTAATGACTAGGAACAATGGGCAGGACAAACCTGTGGTTTTTAGAACACTGGCTAGGGATTTAGCGACTACTAGGTCTTTACGGGCATCGAGAAGAATAAGGTCGGCACCTGGAGCATTGATTAGGGCTGCAGGTTCAGCTGGAATGTGCCTTACCTTGTGGCTGAGCAGGGCTAGCGAGGGCAGTAGGCCTTTGTCTGGATTTTCAGACAGAACAAGCAAATGAGCCACAATCTTCTCCTGTTTAGTCCTTAAATCCTACCCCCGAGAGCCCTGCCATAGGGCATGATGGTTTTTATGAAGAAAGCTTGGGTGCCAATAGCCTCAATCTGGGCATTGGTGGCGGTAGGGGCAGTAATTGTTGTCTTGACCATGGATCAGGGCGATGCCATTCGTAGCTTTGGTGTTCTTGCCGCTGGTGCTCTTGCTGTGGTTTCTCTATTTCACCTAGTCACCTCACACACAGAGGGAATAGTTGAGCGTTTGATTTACGTTGCGGGCGGAACCTACGCCATTTTGGCACTTGCTGGTGTCTATATTTTGCTCAAGCCCTAAACTTGAACCATGTTGTTGTTCATTGAAATCTTCTTTTTAGGCCTCCTTGTCCTTGCTGGTCTGGCTATTGCTGGAATCAGCTTCCTAGTTCTATACAAGCTCTTCAAGGGTCAGCGCTAGTTGTTCGTTTTACCTGAAGGCCTACCACTTGAACTAACTCCACTTGCCTTTCTTGTTGGCACCTGGGAGGGAATCGGTGTTGTTAGCAATAAATACGTTTCCAGAGAAGATTCAACAGAACAGAAGTTTCAGCAAAAAGTAACTTTCTCTGTTGGCGAGGGAAATTACCTCACCTACCACGCAACCTCAAGACTTCTTGGCGATGAGACTGACGGCTCTAAAGATGTTGAACTTCCTGCAGAACTTGGTTTCTGGCGTTTAGCAAAACCAGCCGAAGCAGCAGACTATGGTCCCCTAGTTCTTGCTGGAACAGGGGAGCGAACTATCAAGTCAGCCGAAGATCTTGAATCCCTAAGAAATGAAAGAGGCGGCTTCGACATCGAAGCATCGATCATTCATCCAGGCGGAGCATACGAATTTTATGCAGGGCAAGTTCTAAAAGGTCGTATCGATATGAGAACAGTTGCCGGAAGCCATATGCCAATGCACCTGATTGATGCTGGCAAGGGCTGGGGCTATGGGGAGAGAATGTATGGAACTCTAACTAAAGAAGGTGTTGTGAAGCTTCTTTGGGTTATGGAAGTTGCATCTTCAGTTAGAGATGAACTTGTACCTCTTGTATCTGTTGAACTAGATCGAATCTAATGACCCAGAGTTATTCCAATCCACTAGTAGAACAAAGAGAATTCATTAGTGGTCAATCAGCTGTCCTGCTTGAAGAAAAAGCAGTCTTAGTTGTTTCAGGGGAAGATCGACTTAGCTGGTTGAATGACTTGTTTAGTCAGTCTCTTGTGGATCTTCAACCTGGTGTTTCTATTGAGGCACTTTGGCTTGATGCTCAAGGTCGAATCGTTAGAGATTTCCACATCGTTGATGACGGTGAGAAATCGTGGCTCATTACTTATTCAGAAGAAGTTGCCACTTTGGTTGCCCAACTTCAACGCATGGTGTTTAGAGCCAAGGTAACTGTTGAAGACGTATCTGCTGACTATGCAGTAGTCGCAACCTGGAACAAGGATGTTTCTAATGCAGTTCTTTCATGGCAAGACCCATGGCCAAAAACCTCAGCCGGCGGTTGGAGATATGGGCTTGAACCAGTTGAGCCTTGGGAATACAGAGAGTCACTTATTCCATCCTCAAACCTTGATGCTGTCTGGAAAGAATTCAAGCACTGCGGAACCATGGCATTAGATGCTCTTCGAGTAGCAGCTATGAGACCTACAGGCCCAAATGAAATTGATGAGAAGTCTCTACCTCACGAATACGATTGGCTAGCTACCGCGGTTCACTTGAGTAAAGGTTGTTACAGAGGTCAAGAAGCAGTAGCTAAGGTTCATAACCTTGGACACCCACCAAGACGTTTGGTATTTCTTCACCTAGATGGTTCAGCTCATGCTCTACCTGATCTTGGGAATGAAATCTTTGGATTAGAGGACGTTTCTATCGGCAAGGTCACTTCAGTCGGTCAGCATCACGAGATGGGTCCAATTGCTCTTGGTTTAGTAAAGAGAAACACTCCTTTAGATATCGAACTCAAAGTAGTAAACGCAGCTACCGGTGAATCATTGAGTGCCACACAAGAAGTAATCGTTCCTGTGGATGCTGGATCTGTAGTTGATGTGAGCGGCCTAAGGGGTAAGCGATGAGATGGAGTCCGAAGGATTCTCTAGGAAGAGTCGTTGACTCTCTAGCTCCTGCTATCCAGATCACTATCGGGGCTCTTCTTGCTTACTCAGTTGCCTTCTATGGACTTGGGCATGTGAGTCCACTACTAGCCGTAACCGTTTGTATTACTTCCTTAGGTTTTTCTAGAGATGCAAGACCAAGGAGAATTCTCCAAACAGCTATAGGCATGGTTGTTGGTATTGCCATCAGTGAAATTGCACTCATCTATTTCGGTGCCGGAATTCTTCAGATTGCTCTAGTGCTTCTACTTGTTCTTATTGCAGCAAGATTCATTTCGGCTAGTTCTGCTTTTGCTGTCACGGCAGCCATTCAAGCAATGCTTGTTCAAATACTTCCTGCTCCAGATGGCGGAGTGTTTATTAGAACCTTTGACGGACTAATCGGTGGAGTCATGGCTTTGATTGTCACAGCTCTTATTCCTAGAGACCCAAGAGGAATAGCCAGATCTGATGCGAACAAGCTGTTCGATTTCTTCATTGAAGCTTTGCAGTCACTGCGCCTTGCTCTTAGAGATGCCAACAAGCCCTTGTCTAACCAGGCACTCAAGGATGCTCGTGCATCTCAACCGCTAATTGATAACTGGAGAATGTCACTTGATAGTGCTCTATCCATTAGCCGCATTAGCCCGTTCCTAATGAAGCACAAGTCTGAACTTAGAAAACAAAGACTTCTGATGCGGGCTATGGACCTAGCAACTAGAAACCTGAGAGTAATTGTTAGAAGAGTGAACTTCTTGTTAAAGGACGATGTTGCAAGACCATATCTTGCTGACCTATGTGAACAGATTGCTGAAGCTGTAACCAATATTCAAGAAGGTCTATCTGAACCAGAAGAACTATCGCTGGCTAGACAGCAGTTGCTTGAAATTATCAAGCAACTAGATCCAAAGAAGTTCGGCATTGCCGATCAACTTCGTGAGGCTAGTGTTCTCTTACTACTTCGTCCACTCCTAGTTGATCTATTGTGTGCAACTGGGATGACAGAGGATGAAGCTAGGGCTGAACTACCTGAGGTTTAGCCTGAAAAACTAAGCCTCGCGCATCTCCAATATTTCTTCATCTGATTTGCAATTCAAACAAGCGGGGATTGAGATAGACAGAGTCCCTGAGCCTTCGCACTCTGAACATTCATCTGGATCCCAATCATCGTCTTCTGAGTTTTCCTCGCAGGTTGGACACTCGACCCATTCCGTCATTACGAAAGTCAATGAGCCTCTCTCAGCGACCCATTTATCTGTTGTCTTGAAGTACGAAATCGCTTCACCTGAAATTACAAATTCGTTGGCTAGAAAATCTGAACCTCGCGACCAGAGAGTCCATACATAGTGCTCGTCTAGTTGCTTGGCTTCTTCTACTGAGATTTCTTCAAGCTCGCCGTGTGTTTTCGCAAACTGCTTCCATGCGTTTACCGAATCTAGTAAGTAACCCATTTGTCATCCTGTTCACTTGTGCCGTCAGTTTTGTAATGTCTTCTCTCCATCACAATAACCAAATTTTATTGGCATATTCATATAAGTGGCGCGACCGCTTTAAAATCCAAAGTAAGTTCCCCCAAAGCCCAGCGTTTCTGGTTATTGGTAATCGGCCAACCTGAATTCTTTAGATCTCTGCATGTTGCTATCCAGCGTTGAGCTGGAGAGAACGTTGAGAGCCCAGAGTTTTTGAACCAGGCTTCGTCGAGCTCTCTAAGAAGTCTGTGAATGGCTTCGCCTTCGACGTTTTTATGAATCAGTATCTTTGGTAGTCGCTCCGCAACCTTCGATGGTCTTTCCACCTCATTGAGTTTGAGAGCAATTGTGAAGCTCACAACTTTAGTTTTAGACAGAGTGACCCAACTTGCTATTCGTCCCAGTTCATCTGAAGTTCCTTCAACAATGCAACCACCGTCAGTGAGCCTTGACTGCATTAGCTCCCATGAGGAGAGTACTTCACTCTCGTCATACTGTCTCAACACATTCATTGCTCGGATCACATCAACTTGTTTGTCTGAATGAGGTTTAGGCAGTGGAATCTCAAATCCTCCCAAACCAAACAACAAGTTCTTGGTTTGAAAAGGAATACCCCTTTCAACTCTTTCTCTGTCTATCTCAATGCCGATGACAGTAACTTGAGGATTAGTTTGAGCAAGTCTCTGCAGCATCTCTATTGATGTTGTTGGTGTGGCCCCGAACCCTAAATCAACAACTATCGGGTTTGATGCTTTGAGTTGGGGGAGATTGGCTATGAACCTATCGACTCTTCTGAGTCGGTTGGGGTTGGTAGTTCCTCGAGTGATTGCACCAACAGGTTTCTTTATAGCCATGCCTTCTAGGCTAACTAGATAAACTTGAGGCATGGCTGAATACACACTTATCTTGTTAAGACATGGCAATTCCACTTGGAACCAGGAGAACCGCTTCACCGGTTGGGTGGACGTTGATCTAAGCGACCAGGGTCGCACCGAGGCTAAGCGTGCAGGGCAACTGCTTGCTGAGTCAGGGCTAAAGCCAGACCTTCTTTATACAAGCCGTCTAAAAAGAGCCATCAACACAGCGAACATCGCGCTGGCTGAAGCTGAAAGATCATGGATTGATGTCAAACGTGACTGGCGTCTAAATGAGAGACACTATGGAGATCTGCAAGGTAAGGACAAGGCTGAGACACTTGCTCAGTATGGTCCTGAGCAATTCCAAATCTGGAGAAGATCCTTTGATGTTCCACCACCACCAATTTCAGATGACAGTGAGTTCTCTCAGGCTAAAGATGAGAGATACGCAGATCTAGGAGCAAACATTCCTAAGACTGAATGTCTCAAGGATGTTCTAATTCGAATGATGCCGCTATGGGAAAACGAGATTAGCAAAGATCTGATTGCTGGCAAGACTGTTTTGGTTGCCGCGCACGGAAACTCTCTTCGTGCACTTGTCAAGCACTTGGATGGTGTGAGTGATGAAGACATTGCAGAACTAAACATTCCAACTGGTATTCCATTGGTTTATCGTTTAGATGAAAACTTCAAGCCACTTGTAAAAGGTGGAGAGTATCTAGACCCAGAAGCAGCTGCAGCTGGAGCTGCTGCTGTTGCTAATCAAGGTAAGAAGTAAGTCTTAACTTTCTAGTTCAGACCACTCACCTGTGGTGAGGTAAGCAACCTTTGCTGAAATGTCTACTACGTGGTCTGCAAATCTCTCGTGGTAACGGCTAGCAAGTGTTACGTCCACAGTGTGAATTGCATTCTCTTTCCAGTCTGGTGAAAGAACTAGATCAAAAACAGAACGATGCAACTCATCTACTCTTGCGTCTTCTGCCTGAATGCTTCTTGCGAGGTCAACATCTGTGTTTCGAAGCAGTTGTGTAAGTTTTCTACCGAGAGCGCTGTCTAAAGCACCCATTTCGCTGAATGTCTTTCTCAAGGATTCAGGAACTGCTGACTCTGGGTATCTAAATCTGGCAATTGTGGCAATGTGTCCCGCTAGAGCGCCCATGCGCTCAAGTGAGGCACTTATCCTCAGAGCAGCTACGAGAACTCTAAGGTCTCTGGCCACTGGCGATTGTCTTGAGAGAATGCGGATTGCAAGCTCATCGATGACCAAAGCACGCTCTTCATTGATCTCTGATAGGGCGATGGCTTCTTCAGCCTTTTTCACGTCGGTATTCAGAAATGCTAAAGAGGCCTTCTCCATAATCTCTGTAACGGACTCGGATAGATCTACCAGGCGTTCCTGAACTTCGGATAATTCCTTTTGAAATACTTCGCGCATACTCATTACTCTTTCCTAAACCCTTCAAACCATCCCATTCATTGGTAAACAAATACCAACATTTCGGTAAACAGCCCTAAACATATAAGGCGAAGCCTTAGAAGTAAGTTTACGGCGTGTAAGAATCATTAGTGTTAATACGGTAAACAAATTGGCGTGTGGCAAAAGTGAAAGCAAGGACTTTGTAATGGTCAGTTCTGAAAAAGCTAAGAGAGTAGCCGCTGACGCTGTCGAGTTTCTTGAGGTTCTAGACACGGCAGGAGTGATTCTAGACATCGATAATCAGGTGATTAACCAAAGCTCAAAGGCTATTGAAATGGGCCTAGTTGAATACGAGAAACTGATTAGCCCAAAACTTATTGAACTGGTAGAACGCGCACGAGATAACAAGTCGAGCGTCACACTCGAAACAACCTTCGCCAAAAGCACTAGATCACCAAAACTATTCATTTCTTCGCGGGCTACCCTATTGTCCGACGAGCTTGTAATTCTTCTGGTTGAGGATAGAACGGAAGCAAAACGCCTTGAAGAGACGAGGCGAGATTTCGTAGAGAACATTTCTCATGAACTTAAGACACCAATCAGTGCGATTTCCCTGCTTTCCGAAGCTTTACAGGTTGCCATAGATGATCCGGAGCAGGTTAAAAAGTTTGCGAAAAACCTGCAGCGCGAATCAAAAAGACTCGGATCATTAGTGACAAAAATCATTCAATTGAGTCGTATTCAAGCTGGAGATTTGAAAGGTGAAATTGAAGTCTTTGATCTTGGATTGATTGTTGATGAAGCGGTCGAACTAAATCAATTCATGGCTGATTCAAAAGGCGTAAAAATCGCAGTCGATACGCCTTCGGGAATTCTTGTTGAGGGTGACGCAGGTCTACTAGTAATGGCACTAAAGAATTTGGTGGAAAACGCGGTTCTTTACAGCGAAGGCGGGTCCAATGTTGGTGTCGGGCTCAAAGTAGTTAAAGATTTTGCAGAAGTCACTGTTACCGATAACGGCGTTGGTATCCCACTAGATCAGCAGGAGCGAATCTTTGAACGTTTCTACAGAGTCGATCCATCTAGGTCAAGAGACACTGGGGGAACCGGCTTGGGATTATCCATCGTCAAGCACGCAGCTAACAATCACGGTGGAGAAATCAAAGTATTTTCAAGACCAGATCTTGGTTCAACTTTCACACTTAGTATCCCTATTCATCATGAAGAGCAAGAAAAGGATGGAAAATGACCAAGATTCTAGTTGTTGAAGATGAAGCAGGTATGAGAGATCCATTGGTATATCTTTTGCGAAGTGAAGGCTATGAGGTCATTGAAGCAGAGGATGGTGAAAGTGCTGTTGAAACCTTCGACAAGGAAGGAGCTGACCTAGTCCTTCTGGATCTTATGATTCCTAAGCTGAACGGTAAAGATGTTTGTAAGGCTCTGAGAGCTACTTCGGATGTACCTATCATCATGTTGACCGCGAAAGACACTGAAATTGACAAGGTCATTGGCTTTGAGATCGGTGCGGACGATTATGTCACAAAGCCTTATTCCAAGAATGAACTACTTGCCAGGATGAAAGCGGTTCTACGACGAAACGGGGGCCCTAGGGTTGCTGAAAACGGAATCCTAGAAGCAGGCCCTATACGTATGGACATTGAAAGACACACAGTGTATTTCAATGGAGAGAAAGTAGCCATGCCGCTAAAGGAATTTGAATTACTTGAATTACTTTTGGAAAACAGAAACCGAGTACTGACTAGGGGTCAGATTATCGATAGAGTCTGGGGCTCAAATTATTACGGTGATACAAAGACCCTTGATGTCCACATCAAGCGTTTGAGATCAAAGATTGAAGACGACCCGTCAAGACCTGTGCACTTACTTACTGTGCGTGGCTTGGGTTATAAATACGAGGTTTAGTTCTTACCTAGTTTTGAAACTAGGTCAGCATATTCAACCAAGGTTGCATCCATAACAGGTACGTTGATGCTTGCCTGGTCTGTATCTGTGTAAACCAAAACGTTTCTAGAGTCTCCTGGCTTACCACCAAGGTCTAGGTCTAGGAAGTCAGTGTCCTGGTAGCCAAAGTTCAATACTTCGTAAGCTCCAACAGTGAACTCGCGGTAGCCAGTCTTGCCATCAACATTGGTGTACTTGATAGCGAAGGTGATCTCAGCACTACCTGAGTTAGCAAAAGCTCCTACAAAACCTGAGTTTCCTTCTTTATCCTGCAAAGAGATCAGGTTTCTAGCCTTTAGTTTGCCGATATCCGCCTGAGCACCATCACTTGGTGCGTAGTAGTCGAGGGAAGACACTGGAGAGATGAAGTTACAGCCAGCTGTTCCTAAACTCAGGGCGATGGCGATACTTGATGCTAAAAGAGCTCTACGAACTAGCAATTTTCCTCCTGTTGAATGCATCTATATTCTACCTGCTGAAATATTCGAACCTGTGGTAAACTGGGGGTTTGCGAAGGGAAAGCTATCCATGGAATTCAAAAAGGGACTGACAGTTGTCTACCCGCACCACGGAGCCGCCACAATTCTAGAAGTTGCTAAGAAGGAATTCCGCGGTGAGAAGAAGCTATACCTAAAGCTCAAGGTAGAGGCTGGAAACCTGATTATTTGGGTACCTGCAGAGACTGCCGAATCAGAGGTAGGCGTTAGAGACGTTATTGATGCCAAGGGTGTCAAGAAGGTTGAAGCCAAGCTCAAAGAAGAATTCATTGAAGAGCCAACCAACTGGTCTAGAAGATTCAAGGCCAACCAAGAGAAGCTTGCTTCAGGCGATGTCATGAAGGTTTCTGAGATCGTTCGTGACCTATGGAGACGTCAGCAGGACCGTGGCCTTTCAGCAGGTGAAAAGCGTATGTTGGCTAAGGCTATGCAGATTCTTGTTTCTGAGCTAGCTCTAGCTCTAAAGACTGATGACCCAGGTGCTGAAGCACACATCCTAAAGGTTTTGGCTAAGGGAGCTCGTTAGAGTTCAGCCACCCTCACGGCCCAACTAGGAGGCAAAGATGAGTGAAATAGCAGTCATCCTCGTTGCCGCTGGCGACGGAAGCAGATTACAGGCAGGCATTCCTAAAGCCTTAGTCAAAATATCTGAGAAGACTCTTTTGGAGCATGCTCTTGAGAACATCTTGCCAATCCAAGGATTAGTTCAAGTAGTAGTCGCATCTCATGAAGACCGAGTTGAAGAATTTGAGACTATCGCTCGAGAGTTTGCTGGAGATAGAGTTCACCTCACTTTCACCCCTGGTGGTTTATCAAGACAAGGTTCAATTGCTAATGCCTTGAAAGAGGTCAGCGATAAAGCCAAAGTTGTTCTAATCCACGATGCTGCTAGATGCTTCACGCCAACTTCAGTATTTGAAAGAGTAGCTAAGGCTGTTGAAGAAACAGGTTCCGGTGTTATTCCAGTTCTTCCAGTTGTCGACACAATCAAAACAGTCAATCAGGATGTAATTCTTGAAACCGTTAATAGAGATGAACTTCGTATTGCTCAAACCCCTCAAGGTTTCCTTAGAGATCAGATAGTCAAGGGTTACGAGGCAGCTTCTGCAGATTTCACTGATGATGCCAGCCTTCTTCAAGCCCAAGGAGTTCTAATTACTTCTGTTCTGGGAGATGCGATGGCATTCAAGATAACTGTGCAGGCAGATCTTGAGTATGCAGAGTTACTTCTTGGCAACAAGCCTGAGCAAAGAACAGGCATCGGAACTGATGTTCACAAGTTCTCTGACGATCAAACCAAGCCACTGTTTCTTGGAACAGTTCTATGGCCTAATGAAGTTGGTCTTGAAGGACATAGCGATGGCGATGCGTTAGCTCACGCTGTAGTGGATTCACTACTAGCAGCAGCTGGGCTAGGAGACATTGGTTCGAATTTTGGTGTTGATAAGCCGGAGTATGCAGGAGCAAATGGCTCAGTGTTCATCAAAGAAACACTTAGGTTGCTGAGTGATTCAGGCTGGAAGGTCGTGAACGTAAGCGTTCAACTCATCGGCAATAAACCTAAGCTTTCACCTAGACGTGAAGAGGTAGAGACAGCCTTATCTTTACTAGTCGGAGCTCCGGTTAGCGTTGGGGCAACTACTACCGATGGTCTTGGTTTCCTAGGTTCTTCTGAAGGAGTTGGGGCTGTTGCCACCGCTCTAATTGAAAGCTCCAAAGGTAGGCTCTAGTCGTGACCCTTGAACTTTTTGACTCTAAATCCCAAGAACTTAGAGTGTTTACTCCACTGACCTCAGGTCACGTTGAGATGTATGTGTGTGGGCCAACTGTTCAATCAGCACCTCACCTAGGCCACCTTCGAAGCGCTCTGGTTTATGACATTCTCAACAGATGGCTAAGAGCATCTGATTACACCGTGACTCTAGTTAGAAATGTCACAGACATTGACGACAAAGTTTTAGTAAATGCCGGAGAGCGTGATTGGCGTGAGTTTGCCAAAGAAGTTGAAGCAACCTTCGATGATGCCTACGAGAAACTTGGAATTCTAGAACCCACGCATAAGCCTCATGCAACAGAACATATCGAGGACATGATTGCTCTTGTTTCTAAGTTGATTGATCTAGGCCATGCCTACCAATCAGAAGATGGCAGTGCGAATGTTTTC
>JBJOQP010000024.1:0-11802 GCA_046049845.1 Actinomycetota bacterium | reverse complement strand
GAGGATTGTGAACAGGCCCTAAATCAGCCCCCAAAGCGTGGTTTAATAGAAGTTCCAAGTATCAAGGAGTCTCTAATGGCAGCAATGAAGCCACGTACCGGTGACGGTCCAATGGAAGCCGAGCGCGAAGCTCGCGGATTAATAGTTTTGCGTATTCCACTTGAAGGTGGCGGTCGTCTAGTTATTTCAGTAAATGATGACGAAGTAGATCAGCTGAAGAAGGTTCTTGCGGGAATCAAGAAGCGTTAAAAAAGATTTTTAGATTAGACCACCTGAGTAATCAGGTGGTTTTTCTTTACTATTTTTTGCTTGCTATTAGTAGACCATCACCAATGGTGCTCAGAGCAGTTCTAAATAGTCCACTGGAGTTTACGAAATCTAGTACGGTTCTGAATTCCTCTGTGTTGTCATCTCTGAGCACTTCGTCAGGAACTCTGTCTCTCCATAGAGCATGGGGGATGGCTAAGATTCCACCAACTCTAAGTAAGCGAAGACTCTCTTTGACTTGAGTTAGTAGTGACTCGATGTCGCCATCCAACAAAACAAGATCGTAGGCTTCGTCGGCTAGGTTCACTAGAACCTCGCTGGACTTGCCATTGATCATTCGAAGTCTGGAATTAGGGATGCCTGCTTGTTCGAAGGCAAGCTTGGCTAAATCTTGATGCTGGGATTCAGTATCAATGGTCGCCAGAATTGAATTGCTACTTGCTAATTGCAACCAGAGACCTGAAACTCCCGCTCCGGTACCAACTTCAACAATTGCCTTGGCGTTGGTACTTGCTACCAATACAGCCAACGCTGAGCCAACGGATGGGGTAATGGACTCAATGCCCATCTCGTCTGCTCTGGCTCGGGCACGGGCAATTACATCGGGTTCCTGGTGGAAGTCCTCGGTGTATTTCCAGCTAGATATCTTGTCAATCATGGTCTAACAAGAGCATATCTATGGTTTGGCTTTCTAGATGGTAGGCGAGCAGGTAACCTAAAAGGGTGTTTGGACTAAGTAGCGAAAAGATAATGATCTTGCTGGTGCTAGCCCTATTCATTTTGGGGCCTGAGCGCTTGCCTGGCTATGCCAAAACATTTGCACAATTCATTAAGAAGATGAGAACCATGGCTAACTCAGCCCAGGCTCAAATGAAAGATGAACTAGGCGAGGGTTTTGAAGATCTTGACTGGAAGAAACTAGATCCAAGACAGTATGACCCTAGAAGAATCATTAGAGAAGCTCTTCTCGATGACACCCCTGCTGTGAAGCATGCAGATTTGAACCAGGTCAAAACTAAGAGTCAGAAACGACTGGACCTAGGTGATGCTCCACCTTTTGATAACGAAGCGACCTAGAGTCTTCTCATAATCTTTGACAGGATGTTCAGTAGCGGAGCCATCTTGTTGTACTGGTGTCCTCTGCTTGGGAATCTAAGTAGTCCGCGGTGAAGGCCAATTGCTTGGGCTTCGGTGTATTTTAAGATACCGTCAACACCGTTTCTTCTGCCGTGACCTGAGTTCTTCATACCACCCATTGGAGTGTCAAGGCTTGCAAATGTAGCTCTGAAGCCCTCATTGATGTTCACTGTTCCAGCCATGATTCGCTCGGCAACCTTTTTAGCTTCACGAGGATTACCAATTACAGATGCGTTTAGACCCTCTGTTGTGTTGTTGGCAAGTTCAACTGCTTCATCAATTGTGTCGTAGCCATAAACAGCAACTACAGGACCAAAGACTTCATTAGCAAACATGTTCATTGATGAATCAACATCGGTCACGATTGTTGGAGAGTAGTAGAAAGGACCTAGTTCAGGAAGCTTCTTCGCTCCAGCTAGAACCTTTGCACCTTTGCTAACCGCATCATCAATAAAGCCAGACACTCTAGCAAGCTGGTTCGGTCCAGTAAGCGTTCCGATATCCATGCTGAAATCTCTACTGCTTCCAAGCTTTAGCTCATTGACTTTCTTAGCCAAGATATCTTGGAACGCAGTCTTCAGATCGTTTGGAACGTATGCCCTTTCGATAGAAACACATAGTTGACCAGCACTTCCAAACGCTCCACCGATAAGAGCTTCGGCAGCTTCACCTAGATCTGCTGATGGAAGCACGATAAGAGGATTCTTGCCACCAAGCTCCAGACTGAATGGGATTAATCTTGCAGCAGCTCTCGCTCCTACTAATCTTCCGGTTGCAGCACTTCCAGTGAAGGCGATGTAATCTGCGTTATCGGTTAGAGCATTTCCTACTGTTGCCCCATCACCTGCTACCACTGTCCATAGAGCTGGGTTGAGTCCTGCCTTGATAGCCATCTGTCTTGCCTTTAGAGCGGTGAGAGTGGTTTGATTGTCAGACTTTTGAACAACAGCATTACCTGCCATCAGCGCTGGTAGAACATCCAACATGCAGAGAGCAAGTGGATAGTTCCATGGAGTGATGACGCCAACAACACCAACTGGAATATGGTTTACCCAAGTCTTGGTAATGAATGGAACACCTGCGTGAGTGCTTCTGGACTTCAAAGCCTTAGGACCGACCTTGGCATAGTATCTAGCAGCTCCAAGACCACCAGCGATTTCTTCAAATGCGTGAGCTCTTACCTTGCCTGTTTCTAGTTGAACAATGTCAAGGAGTTCTTCCTGGTCGCTAAGGATTAGATCGTGAAGTCTGTAGAGAAACTTCGCTCTTTCTCTAGGGTCTGTTTTGCCCCAAGCCTTCTGAGCATGTCTGGCTGCCTTTACTGCTGTTGCTACCTGCTCAGCATTGTGTTGCGGGAGGTCGTAGATGACCTTGCCAGTGTTTGGGTTGATGATCTCAACAGTTGTTGCAGTTGCACCAAGGTGGGAGATGAGCTCTTCGATGTATGTTTCGGTCATACCCAGAAGTTTAGGCGATGTCGACTTTCAAGGTACGGCTCACAGGTAGCTTGGACTCAATTAATAGCTGGGCTACCTTAGCAATCTCAACTGAAGCAGGGTCTTCAGGGTTGGTATGAACCACAGGATTACCCGAGTCAGACCCTGTTCTTAACTCAACACTTAGGGGAATCTGACCAATTAGATTGACTGGGGTTCCCGAGAATTCAGTTAGAGCATCTGCAGCTGCCTGTCCACCACCGGAACCAAATAGCTCGAGGGTTGAACCATCAGGCATCTTCAGCCCACTCATATTTTCAATAACACCAAAGATTTCTTGTCCTATTTTGTGACTTGCTGAACCACTTCTTTGAGCAACATAGGAAGCTGCTTCTTGAGGGGTAGTAACAACGATGCTCTTCGCATTTGGAAGTAGTTGACCAACTGAAATAGCAACATCACCTGTTCCAGGTGGCATATCGATCAATAGGTAGTCAAGAGATCCCCAATGAACTTCAGTGAGGAACTGCTCAACTGCTTTGTGAAGCATAGGCCCGCGCCAAGCCACAGGTTCGTTACTTGGTAAGAACATTCCAATAGAGATGACCTTCACTCCATATGCAATTGGAGGAAGAATCATGTCATCCAAGCGCGTAGGTCGATCAGTAGTTCCAAGCTGAGATGGAATGCTAAAGCCAAAGATGTCTGCATCTAGAACTCCAACATCGAAACCTTGCTTGGCCAGTTCAACCGCTAGGTTGACAGTCAAGGAGCTCTTACCAACTCCGCCCTTACCTGAACCAATTAGAAAGACCTTGGTAGCTGTGCCAACATCAAAAGGGTTTGACTTAGCAGCACGTCCGCCACGGAGTTTTACCTTGAGAGAATCGAGTTCTTCTTTGCTCATCACACTCATCTTCACTACCACTTGAGAGTCAGGGAATTCGGTTGCTAAAGCCTGACCAACTTGCTCTTCAATCTGAGTTGCTTGAGGGCAGTGGCTAACAGTGAGTTTGATTTCAACACTGAAGCTTTCAAGATCACCTTGAATCTCACCAACCATGTCCAATTGCGTAATGGGTTTTCTTAGTTCTGGGTCAATTACGCCATCAAGGGCAGTATTGACCCTAGTTACAAGTTCAGTCATTACTTGGAGTCGTTCGAGTTTTTCTTTAGCTCTTCAAGAATCTCTTCTAGAGCATCGCGTAGTTCATCTCTTACAAATTCCTTCGTCGCGACTTCACTCATAGCTAGTCTCAAAGCCACTACCTCACGAGCAAGGTATTCAGTGTCGGCAAGGTTACGCTCAGCTAGCTGACGATCCTGCTCGGTCTTCACGCGGTCTCTGTCATCCTGACGGTTCTGAGCCAAAAGAATAAGCGGAGCCGCATAAGATGCCTGCAGAGATAGAAGCAAAGTTAGCAATGTGAAGTTAGTGACTCTAGGGTCAAAGGCTAGCTCGATAGGAGCAGCAGTGTTCCAAAGAATCCAAACAATACAGAAAATGGTTAGACCAATTAGGAAGCCGCCTGTGCCGAGAGCACGAGCAAAAGTCTCTGACGCACGACCGAACTGTTCGCGGTTGATGCGAGGAACTAACGGCTTACGCTTTGCTGAAAGCGGAGTGTCAAGAATGTTGCGTGATTTAGCCATTTAGGTCACCTCCATCTTCGCTTCTCCAGTCATCAGGTAGTAGGTGATCCAAAACGTCATCTACTGTTACAACACCAATTAGACGACTCTCGCCATCAACAACTGGAATAGAAACAAGGTTGTAGTTAGCCATAGTTCTGTGAATCTTAGAAATATGGGTGTCAGCAATTACTGGTTCAACATCTGTATCCAAAATAGTGCCGAGGCGAACGTGTGGTGGATAACGAAGAAGTCTCTGGAAGTGAACCATTCCTAGGTATCTTCCGGTCACTGTTTCGAAAGGAGGCAACGTCACGAAGACAGATGCAGCCAGAGCTGGTGCAACATTCTTCTTTCTAATCAAAGCCATAGCTTCAGCAACTGTTGATTCGGATGAACAGATCACTGGCTCTGTAGTCATAAGACCACCAGCAGTAAATTCACCGAAGGACATCAGCCTACGAATATCGTCAGCTTCTTCTTCATCCATCAGTTCAAGAATCGCTTCTGCTCGATCTCCAGGCAGGTTCTGCATAAGGTCAGCAGCGTCATCCGGTTCCATAAGATCTAGAACCTCAGCGGCACGCTCGTCATCAAGGTCCTGAACAATTTCAATCTGCTCTTCTTCAGGCAGCTCTTCCAAAACATCAGCTAGACGCTCGTCATCAAGTTCTTCTGCAACTTCAATCATTCGCTCTTCAGGAAGATCAAGTAGGGCAGATGCAAGGTCAGCAGGGTTCATATCTGAATAGGTTGCAATAAGTTGTTCAGCGCTCTGGCTCTCATCACTCTTACCGTCTTCAGTGACCTGGTTCCACTTGGCAAACATTGTTGCACCTCGACCAAATGGGGTGTTTGAAGTCTTTGGTCTGCGGATGAAAAGATCGCTGACGATCCAGTCTTTTCTTTCATTCTGCTCAATGGCTAGATCTTCAATAGTTCCCTGACCTGAGCCATCAGAAAGAGTGACTTTTCTACCTAGCATCTCGGCGATAACTCTTACTTCTTGGCCTCTTTGGGTGAATCTTCTGAGGTCAACTAGTCCGTTGGTAATAACCTGACCAGGGGCAATTGACGTGATTCTTGCAATAGGGACGAAGACCCTGCGTCTTCCAGTAATCTCAATCATCATTCCGGTGGCCCTAGGAGCACCTGAATTTCGGTATGCCACTAGAACGTCAATGACTTTTCCTACTCGATCTCCGGCAGGGTCAAAGACGCCACAACCCACTAAACGGGCGATAAAAACTCTCTGGGCACTCACCTTATAACCTTAGAGCAAGAGCTAGAAATCTGGCAGACTGGATATATGGCCAACAGAAACCCTAGGGGATTAGCAACATCAGTACCAAGCGGCTCAGTAGTAGCCGATTTCAACAACTATCAAGAAGCTGTTGCCTACGTTGAGCGCATCATCCTGGGTGAATTTCCACCGAATTCAATTGCCATAGTTGGAACGAATCTCAAATCTGTTGAAAGAGTTAGAGCTCGAATTAGCTACGGAAAGATTGCCATAAGCGGAGCTGCAACCGGTTTATGGCTGGGGCTTTTGTTCTATATCGTCTTTGGTTTTGGAACCAACCCTGCAACAGAGAATCCAGAACCGCTATTCAGCATAGGTTCAGCGATATTGGTAGGAGCGGGGCTTGGAATGCTTTTCCAAGTAATTCGCTTTAGCTTGTCTAAGACAAAAAGAGGCTTCGCTAGCACTTCACAATTCGTGGCAAGTAAATACGAGGTTCAGGTACCAAGCGATCTAGTAAGCCAAGCTAATGCGGCATATCAAAAAGCAGAAGAACTAAAGGGCTAACCCTGAAGCTTCTTCATCCAAGCCTCAATATCCTTTATCTCTCTAGGTAGAGCAGCGCTTAGATTCTTGACTCCTGTTTTGGTAACCAAAACATCATCTTCAATACGAACTCCAATACCTCTAAACTCTTTAGGAACAGTCAGGTCATCTTTATGGAAATAGAGGCCAGGTTCGATTGTGAAGATCATTCCTTCTTCTAGAGCTTTGTCGTGATACATCTCTCGTCTTGCTTGAGCGCAATCGTGAACGTCAAGACCTAGGTGATGACCTGTTCCGTGAATCATGTAACGACGGTGCCACTGGTTCTCTGGCTTTAGGGATTCTTCGAATCCACCTTTGTAGAAACCCCACTCTGATGTCTTCTGAGCAATAACTCTCATTGCTGTCTTGTGCATTTCACCGTAAGTTACCCCTGGCTTTGCCATTGCGAAAACTGCATCTGCTGCATCAAGTACTGCTTGGTAAATCTCTTTCTGAATCTTGCTGAACTTTCCATTGATTGGAAGAGTTCTTGTGATGTCTGCTGTGTAAAGACTGTCTACCTCAACACCTGCGTCTAGAAGTAGAAGCTCACCCGGCTTCACCGGTCCGTTATTGATGATCCAGTGCAGGGTGCAGGCATGGTTTCCAGCGGCTGCAATGGTTTCATAACCAAGATCATTACCTTCGGCTCTAGCTTGAGCAAAGAATGCACCTTCAACAATTCGCTCTCCGCGAGGATGCTTAGTTGCAGCCTTAAGACTCTTCACAACAGCTTCGAAACCAAGGACAGAGGCATCGACAGATTTCTGCATCTCCTTGATTTCATAGGAGTCTTTGATCAGGCGAAGCTCGCTGACAAATTCAACAAGAGCGGTGCTCTTTTCCATAGTTAGAACTTGCTTTGAGTTGATTGCCTTTAGATCTGCTTCAAATTTCGCTAAAGACTTTGTTGGAAGTCCTAGTAGAGCAGAAACATGTTTTAGCCCTGGGCGTGAACCAACCCAGAATTCACCAATGGCTGAGTTAGCAAAAAACTCGTCTGTGTTCTTACCTGCTGTTTCTCTGAAGTAGAGAACAGACTTTGCTGTCTTACCTCTTGCATCAATTACAAGTACTGAATCTGGAACTGTTGCAGAACCCCAACCGGTTAGATGAGCAAAAGCAGAGTGAGCTCTGAATCTGTAGCTAGTGTCGTTTGATCTTGTGATCTCACCACCTGCTGGTATTACTAGAACTTTGCCAGGGAATGCCTTAGCAACTGCGTCTCTGCGCTTTTTGGCAAATGGAGCTACCTTGTCTTGGGCAGGAAGCTTGGACTTATCTGGTGCCCAGTTGCTGCCGATGTATTTGACGAATTTGTTGCCTGTCGGTCTGTGTGAACGTGCTGTTCCGCGGGCATCTAGTTTCTTGGTTGCATCTTTGCTCATAAAAAGTATTCTGCCAGTTTTCAAGCCTTGGTATCGGTGGTTGCCTGTATCTTGAAAGAGTAGAAAAGGAATCGTTATGAAGATAGATCTCCATATTCACTCCAAGAACTCTGATGGTGCTGACACAGTAGAAGAGCTAATCCCAAAGATTAAGGATTCAGGAGTAGATGTCTTCGCGCTTACAGACCACGACAGAACTGATGGTTGGGACACAGCTTCGGAGCTAGCAGATCAGCTCGGCCTTTCATTCATACCTGGAATTGAAATAACCACAGAGGGTAGAGTTCCCGACAGTAACGGCAGCATTGAGCCTTTTGGTATTCATCTACTGGCGTACCTTCCTAATCCAGCGGATCCGGATTTGTTGGAAGTCTTGAAATTGAATCAGAGCAATCGTGTTGTTAGAACAGCAAAGTTTGTCGAGAACCTCAGAGAAAAGTATCCGAACCTGACCTACGAATTAGTGCTTGAACTTGCTCAAGATGGCTCGACTCTCGGTAGACCTGACATTGCCACCGCTCTAGTTCATCTAGGAGAGTTTGACAGCGTTGGCGATGTGTTTGGTGCACCAAATTCTCCAATTGGAAAGCACAGTCCCTACTATGTGAGAAATGAAGCACCTGACGTATTAGAGGTCATACAGATTGTTAGAAAAGCTGGGGGAGTTCCAGTAATTGCTCACCCATTAGCTAGAACTAGTTCTGAGGATACGCAACCTAACTTCTTCCCAAGACCACACTTCGAGAAGATGGTTGAAGCTGGGCTCTTGGGATTAGAAACACAACACAAAGAAGTTAGTCAGCCAACTAGAGAAGTGCTTGAAGCGTTTGCTGAAGAGAAGGGCCTAATAACCACAGGCTCAAGTGATTACCATGGTCTGTCCGTGAAGGCTCATAATCCTCTAGGTCTTCACACCACATCTGTTGAGATGCTCAAGAGAATACTTGAGTTAGGAACTGGAACCAAAGCAACCTTGAATCACAAGTTCTAAGAACTATTCGCCGCTGTTTCTTGTGCGCGTTCTGTTTCTCTTAGGACGATCGCTTGGAGTTCTTGGTGTTTGAGGGTTTGAGCTCTGAGGTTTATTAGATCCACCCTGAGGCTTTCTTTGAGGTTTACCTGAGTTGCCACCTCTTTGCCCCTTTGGCTTTTCGTGATCTCCTGGCTTCCAATCAGATGGACGCTTAGATGCTGCGATGCGTCCCTTTGTTCCTGCTGGAATATCTAGATCAGTGAACAGGTGAGGAGATGATGAGTAAGTCTCAATTGGGTCAGGAGTGTTTAGTTCCAAGGCCTTATCAATGTGAGACCAACGAGTTAGATCTTCCCAGTCAACAAAAGTAACTGCGATACCAGTTCTTCCGGCACGACCTGTTCTACCAGTTCTGTGAAGGTAAGCTTTCTCATCTTCTGGAACGGTGTAGTTGATTACGTGGGTCACATCATCAACATCAATACCTCTAGCGGCTACTTCAGTTGCAACAAGAATGTCTCTCTTGCCACTTCTGAAAGCATCCATGGACTTTTCTCTAGCCTCTTGAGACATGTCACCGTGTAGTGCTGTTGCACTAAAGCCACGATCCGACAATTCGTCAGATACTTTTGCAGCTTGTCTCTTGGTCTTGGTAAAGATTACGGTCTTACCGCGACCTTCAGCCTGAAGAATTCTTGCAACCACTTCATCTTTATCCATTGCGTGAGCACGGTAGAAGAATTGTTTGATGTCTGCCTTGGTGTGACCTTCGTCTGGGTCGTTCACTCTAATGTGAACTGGCTTGTTCTGATACTTACGAGCAAGAGAAACAATCTGACCAGGCATTGTTGCTGAGAACAACATTGTTTGACGTCCTGCTGGAGTGAAAGCGAAAAGCTTCTCAACATCAGGAAGGAAACCTAGGTCAAGCATTTCGTCTGCTTCATCTAGAACCATGCACTCAATCTTTGATAGATCTAGTTTTCTCTGGTTACTTAGGTCAATCAAACGACCAGGGGTACCAACAATTAACTGAGCCCCAGCGTCAATCTGAGCTACCTGACCTTCATATGACTTACCGCCGTAGATGGCAACAACTTGTAGGTTTCGGTTAGATGAAGCCAAAGTTAGGTCTTCTGCGACCTGGATTGCCAATTCACGGGTTGGCACCACAACTAGTGCTTTAGCTCCATGAGCTGGGTCAGTACCAAGTCTTTGAATGATTGGCAGACCAAAGCCAAGAGTCTTTCCAGTACCTGTCTTAGCCTGACCAATAAGGTCCTGACCAGTCAGAGCAAGGGGAATAGCCTGCTCCTGAATAGGGAATGGCTGGGTTATGCCTTTTGAGGCAAGGGCAGCAACGATGTCTGAATCGATGCCTAATTCGCTAAAATCCAATAGTTTTGGCCGCCTGTCTTATCTAGGCAAGTCTAACCATGTATTTGGCAGGTTAAGATGGTTCGGTGTTCGATTGGTTTAAGCGTCTGCGTAAAGTTGCAAAGCAACTTACTGTCGCTCCTCGTAGCGAGGAGAAGGTCGCCAGGAATACCAAGGCTATAAACCTCAAACCATACACACCTGAACCTAAAGCGTTCCTAGGTCAGTTGGCATATCTTCAGCTGGCTAATTTTGAGATTCTCACAGCAGCACTGAAGTATTCACCAAATACTCAATACAAAGCAGAACTCAGTGAGGCGACTGCCAAGAGTTTTGATAAGTATCGTCAGCTTTCAAAGAAACTGGTTGAGCTTGGAGCAGATCCTGCTGCTGAGATGAATCCTTTCAAAGAACGCATTGCAGTGTTTCACTCAAACACCAGCGGACTTGACTGGTATGAAGTGGTAATCAAGGTTTATTTGACTTCTGGTTTACTGGACGACTTCTATTCAAGACTTGCATCTGGATTAGATGGTGATCTTCAAGCAGAAGTAGAGAAGGCTCTTAGAGATAAGACTTTTGAAAAGTTTGCTAAACGAGTTTTGATTGAATCTATTGAAGCTGATCCAGTTCTAGGTCACCGTCTTGCTCTATGGGGAAGAAGACTGATGGGAGATGTTCTTCTAGAACTTCGAGCAGCTTTTGATAACCGCAAACTAGCTCACATTCCAAAGACAAAGCAGTTGACAGTTGAAGAAGAGAATCAGGTCAACCTAGATGCTTATTCAAAACTAGAGCCGTTGATTTCAGAATTAACTGGAGCACACGGGCTTCGCATGGAAGCTATTGGCTTAGCAGCCTAAAACTAAACTGTTGTAGTTTCTTTAGCTAATCTGCGCTTACGAATAATACGAGTTCCAACAATCATTGCAACTGGCATACCAAGCATTGTGATAGCCCAAATCCAGAATTCGTTATAACTCAAACCAACCCAGGTGAATACGGTCCATACAAAGTAGCCGTAGACAAGAGCTAGCGCTGGCGGAAGCAGAACACCGTAGTTCTCGCTACCGGAGATGATGTAAGGGGCCATTAGGCCAAGTAGTGAACCATAAACAAGAATGAATGCAATTTCCATTAGGCAATAAATCCAACTCTTCGGGCTTCTTCAGCACCGATCTCTACGTAAGCCAAAGCGTCTACAGGAACAATGAAAACTCGACCTTTGTCATCGGTTAGTTTCAGTTGTTTTGCACCAGAACTTAGGGCACTATCAATGCTCTTCTCGATATCGCTGGCACTCTGCTTTGATTCAAAGGACAGTTCTCGAGCGGTATTTTGTAGACCGATTCTGATTTCCATGACACTTCTTTCTTTTCTTACTCCCTAGATTACCTTCACCTAGGGAAAGATAAAGAATCTTCTAGAAAACTTCGTCTTCGTCCTTTTTAGGCTCTGCTTCTGAAGTTGCTGCCTGAGGAGCAGCCTGAGCTAGGTCAACTACTTCGATTGACTCGGTGACTATGGTTACAGGGGCTGTGAAAGAGGCTGCCTGAGAAATCGGGACAATGACCTCTTGAGCAGATGAAGCAAACTCAGTTGGCTTGAGGGAAGGAAGTTCTCCTGCTACTAACCTCTCGTGAAGCCAGGTGATAGCAGAAATAGCTTCTTCGATTTCTGCCTCATCCTCACGGGCCAATGCTTCTAGAAGGAAAGTGGCGTGGGTTAGCTCGTAGTGAAGTTGAGCTCTTT
Organism: Actinomycetota bacterium; assembly: GCA_046049845.1. Lineage (GTDB taxonomy): Bacteria > Actinomycetota > Actinomycetes > Actinomycetales > Microbacteriaceae > Rhodoluna. The sequence continues at coordinate 9 of JBJOQP010000024.1, read as the reverse complement.
GTCTGATGT
>JBJOQP010000023.1:0-11852 GCA_046049845.1 Actinomycetota bacterium | reverse complement strand
ATGCTGTACTTTCACTTTCATCTTCAGTTCCATCAATAGTGATGACCGGTAATACTTCTGTAGAAATAACTGCAGTGAGTAGGGATACCAGAAACAACCAAGACATTATTGGTGAAGTTGGAGTTGCACCTATCGTGTTGGCATCAACTACAACAAGCGTCTGTACTATTTCTGGAACTACAGTCACAGCTCTTAAGAGTGGAACCTGCATTATTTCGGGAACTCAAGCAGCCTCTACTAACTACAACGCAGCTCAGGCTGAGTCAGATAGAACTGAACGCACCGAGCTAACAACTATTTACGTGTTTGCAACCCCTAAGACTGTTCAGGTGGTTGCTGAGGATGTAACTGTAGCTGTTGGTGAGAATGTAGAACTTGCATCTCAGGCGATTGGTTTGGTCGGAGACGACAGTATCAACGCCGTTGCATACGACATCTATCAAGGTGCTACTTTGCTTCCGAGCATTCCAACTGAACCTGGAACATACAAGATTGTGCCGAAGGAAGCATCGATGAACTTCGCTGAGCCTGCGGCATACAACCCTGCGTTGAAGTATGTTTCTGGCAAGTTGATCATCACTGCTCAAGCGCCAATACTTAATGCGATTTCAGCGAACCAAGGACCAGAAGCTGGTGGCAACAAGGTTGTCATCAAGGGAACTGGACTAGAGCAGGTCACATCGATTGTTTTCGGTGGGAAGACCTTCCGTAAGCCTGCTTTCGTAGTGAATGGCGATGGAACAGAGATTACTCTTACCGCTCCGGCTGGTAAGGGGCAGGTTGATGTTCTAGTTCGAGCAGGTGTTACTGAGCTTGATGGAATCTACACTTACATTCCACCAACAGTGACTCCTCCAGTTGTCACCGGACCTACTTCGCTAGCACTTGGACTACAGCTAACAGTTGGAACTAAGTTGAAGGGACAGGTTGCTACTTTGTCTGGAAGCGGTCTAAAGGCTAACTCTCCTTACACACTAGTAATCGGATCTAAGAAGACTTTGGTTGTTAGCGGTGTTACAAACGCTAAGGGAGCTTTCACAAAGAAAGTTACTTTCACCCAGAACGCTTGTGTTGGAACTGGAACCCAGGACTTAGTTCTCACTGGAACAAGACCGAATGACTCGAAGGTAACCTCAGAGGCTTCATTCAGTCTTGATGCCAAGTGTGAGATCGAAACTGGTCAAGTAGTGAAGACAATCAAGAAGGGCAAGATTTCTTGGACCTTGAGTGGATTCCTGTTTGAATATGTCAAGGCAGATCTAACTCCTGGAGCCATCAAGTCACTAAACCTACTTGCTTCCAAGATCAAGGGTGCAAAGCTTGTGAAGATTTACGGTTACACAGAGACCGACACCAAGTCCTCAGTCATCAAGGCATTGAACCTAATCCTTGCTAAGGACAGAACTGTTAGCGTCATGAACTACCTAAAGACCAAGATCAAGGGTGCTAAGTACTTGACCTACGGTAAGGGTGGAGTGAACCCAGTAAGCCTCACTAACCAAGCTCTAAACAGACGCGTGGTTATTGAAGTTTCTTTCTAAAGTAAATCTCAAAATAGAAATGCCCTCCAATAACTTGGAGGGCATTTCTATTAGCCTGCATAAGAAGTTGCGAACGATAAAGTATGCCTAGGAAGTCATCGACTAGTGGAGATTAATCATGGTTATCAATGTGAGAAAGATAGAGCTTAGCGATAAGCCTTCATGGCAAGAACTCTTTTTCGATTACTTGAAGTTTTATGAGACGTCACCAAGCGATGTGAACACCGAACTTGCTTGGGAACGTCTAAGCAGCCCAGATCCAGAGATTCAAGGTTTGGTTGCCGAATCAAACGGAGTTGTTGTGGGCATGGTTCACTTTCACTATCAACTCTCTACCTGGACCGACACATTCGATTGCTACCTTGAAGACCTCTATGTTGCCGAAGAGGCAAGAGGCAATGGAGTTGGTAGAGCACTTATCCAAGCAGTAAAGGAATTGTCAACAGAGCGGAAGTGTTCAAAGCTCTTCTGGATCACAAAAGAGAGCAACAGCACAGCAAGAAAGCTCTATGACAAGGTAGCAACCTTGAGCGACTTTATTCGCTATGAGGTCAAGCTCTAGGAACTACCGGGAGTGCCCAAAGAGCCGATAGCCCTAGCCTCCCGCGACCAACTATTCTGCTGTACTGGATCTAATCAAGAGACAGGCTATTTCAATCCTTTCGGCCGGATATTGGCCTGCGGACAGTGTCTTTGTCCTCAATCCGACACGCCAATATTTAAGTTGCGAAATCACAACACAGAGAGTACTCTGGTGAGAAGGTACGGAAATTCCATGCCTGCTCAGAAAGGTTATACATACAATGAGGAAATCAATCGTTATCGCTTCTGGAGCAGCGCTACTGGCCGCTCTGGTTGGTGGTGGGGTTCCAGCCAATGCGGCGACCACCTATCTTTGTGCTAACAAAACAACTCTTGCTTTACAAGTAAAAACAACTCCATGTTCTGGCAACCAGCTAACTCTTGCAGGCGCAAGAGGCCCAGCCGGTGCTAAGGGTGCTACAGGTGCAACTGGTGCGACAGGTGCTACTGGTGCAACCGGTGCTACTGGTGCCCAAGGCGTTGCTGGACCTCAGGGTCCTGCTGGTGCTGCTGGTGCAACTGGTGCAACTGGCCCTCAGGGTGCAACTGGTCCACAGGGTGCTACTGGTGCAACTGGCCCTCAGGGGATCCCAGGTACTGCTGTAGCTAAGGGTGACACTGGTGCCGTAGGTCCTCAGGGTCCTGCTGGTGCTGATGGTGCCGATGGTGCTGATGGTGCTGATGGTGCTACTGGTCCTGCTGGTGCAACTGGTGCAACCGGTGCTGCTGGTGCAACTGGTCCTCAGGGTCCAGAAGGTCCTGCTGGTCCTGTTGGAGACACTGGTCCTGCTGGTCCTACTGGTGCAACTGGTGCAGATAGCACTGTAGCTGGTCCTGCTGGTCCTCAGGGTGCACGTGGAGCTAACGGCCCTACTGGTGCTACTGGTCCTGCTGGTCCTACTGGTGCGACAGGTGCAACCGGTCCTGCTGGTCCTACTGGTCCTCAGGGTCTACGCGGTCTAACTGGTCCTGCTTCAACAGTTGCTGGTCCTCAGGGTCCTGCTGGTGCTACTGGTCCTGCTGGTCCTACCGGTGCTGCTGGTGCTGATGGTGCCGATGGTGCTGATGGTGCTGATGGTGCCGATGGTGCTGACGGCCTTGGCTTAACAGACGCTTCAGTTGGAGCAGCTTGTACTGTCACTATTGGAGCAGGCCCTGCTCTAACTGGAACACTTGAGTGGTTTGAGCAGGCAGCTGGCGTTTACGTCATGTCATGCGACACCAACTAAGGACAGGCAACAAACTAAACATGAACAACGGTCTATCAATTAGATCTATTGCTTCAGAGAGGGTGGCCGCATTAGCGGTCACCCTTTCAGCAATAGCATTCTGGCTAGTCATTATGACTTTCCCAACATTCTTTTTCTACAATCCTTTTGACACCGAGGACGCAGTCTTTCGCATTGAGCAGATCTTCTCAACATTTGCTTGGATTGCGTCAGCTATACTGCCTGTTATTTTTGCCTGGGTAACGAAGATAAACGGCATCTCAGCAAAGCCATTATTTGTGGTTTCTGTAGCTTTGTGGCCATTCTCAATCTTGTTGATCCAGATAACTTCTGCAGTTAGAGGGCTTGGTTTCTACAGCTACCTAGGAGCATTCCCAGTGCTGGCTTTGACAGATATCATCGCCCCATTGTTTTTGATCCTCATGTCTCAAGCAATTTATAGTCAAAAAAAGTAACATCGCCGCCCTTTTCCCACTAGAGCGGGGGGGGGATGGTATATTTGCTCAGTGAATTCAAATGCGACATTTACCCCCGATGAAACGTGGGAATGGCTAAGAGCCAGGATGGCTAAGCTGTCTCTTAAATCCCTGGATGAACTCTCTGAAATATGTGGAATCAACAAGGGAACGCTTTCAAGGTACTTCCACCAAAAACAACGTCCGACGGTCGACGTTCTGGTGCCGCTATGCGAAGCACTTCAGGTCTCACCTAAGACTTTGCTTTCTGCATTAGGTGTATTTCCTAAGTCATAATCTAAGAAATTACAAGAAAACCCTTTTTGGCTTCATAATTTCGCTTAGCAGAATCATTTGCAAAAAGCTCCATAAAAACCTCATGTTCCCAATCAGTTAAACGGCTTTTTACCAGTTCATGCAGTTCATTGACATCACATGCAGTATGAAACTTGATCACGGTTGCACTGGGCGAACACAAAACTTGAGACTCAATAACTTCGTCGTACAGATGCAATACTGGCTTTACCTGGATCACTAACTTCCCCAATCTAACCTAGAACCTAAGAAGCACTAAATGTTTGTTGCCTATTCACAACACAAATAGCGTATACCCTTATTTGATGCATTGAGGGGTTTGTATGTCCCCCAATTGCAGCAATCATATATCGTTGCTACGACACGGGGCTTTGCTGTGCACAGATTAGTGCTGGTTGAACCTGATCTTCTTAGCATTCATGATGACCTTGATTCTGGCGATTGATGATTTGCCCATTCCATGGAGGCCTTCTAGTTCCTGGAGGGTTATCTTCCTAAGGTCAGAGACTTTATAGAGTTTGGCATCTACGAGAGCTCGTCTGGCAGGTCCAGAGAGACCTATCCTCTTCCATTCGCCATCAAATGCGTCGTAGTCGATAACCATAGAGTCCAGTCTATTGAGGCGGGTACTTCTCAGGCTTGGCATTTCTTGACTAGCTATCGGGGACTCAGCAATGTTTCCCTAAATGTAATAACTGCCTAAGCTTTGAGCACTTTATCCCTGCTAGTCTTCCAATAAATTAATTGCCGTATTTGCGGCGGTCGGGAACAGTCATGAGCAACGTTTTGGCATCAAGAACACTAAATCGAGTAGTAATTGGCTTGGGTGCAATTCTCTTAGCAATCAGCTTCGCTAGCGCTGTTGAAGCTGCGACTAAAACTAAAACTTCTACCGGTGTGATCTGCACAATCGTGGGCACCGCAGCGAACAACACCTTGACCGGAACAGCTAAGAACGATGTGATTTGTGGTTTGGGTGGAAACGACACCATCAAAGGTGTTGGTGGAAACGACATCATCGATGGTGGTACAGGTAATGACATCATTTACGGTGGCACAGGCAATGACACTCTAATTGGCGGTGTTGGCAATGACTCTTTACGCGGCGAGGTTGGCACAGACAGTCTCTCTGGAGATATCGGTAATGATTCGCTTCTTGGTGGCGATGGCAATGACACACTTCGCGGTGGCGATGGCACAGATTCTCTAGCGGGCGACTCAGGAAACGATGTAGCTTTCGGTGGAACAGGTAACGACACAATAAGTGGTGGTTTGGGTAACGACACTGTTTCTGGTGAAACCGGCAATGACAGACTTCTTGGTGGCGATGGAGTTGACAAACTTTCCGGTAATGACGGAGTTGATTCAATTTCTGGTGATGCAGGTAACGACAAAGTTTATGGTGGTGCTGGCGACGACAGTCTGAACGGTGGCACAGGTGATGACAGCTTGCTTGGCGAGATTGGCAATGACACCGCGAATGGTGGCGATGGATTAGACACTCTTCAAGGTGGCGAAGGTGCCGATGCTCTTATTGGTGGAACAGGAAACGATATCGTTTCCGGCGACTCTGGCAACGACAACCTAACCGGTGGTGATGGAAATGACGATCTCAACGGTGGTGAAGGTGATGACTTGGCTTCGGGCCAAGGCGGTAACGATGACATTTCTGGCGATGGAGGAGACGATTCAATCGCTGGTGGCGATGGCAGTGATGTCATGTATGGCGGTGAAGGTGACGACAGCGCATCTGGTGATCTAGGCAATGACGAAATCTCTGGTGGTGAGGGAGTTGACTCTCTAAGCGGTAATGGTGGAGATGACAGCCTTGAGGGTGATGGCGGTAATGATGCCATGTTCGGTGGCGAAGGCAGTGATGACCTAGCTGGTGGCGATGGTAATGACAGGCTCTCAGGCGAAGCTGGCAACGATGATTTGTTGGGTGAAGCCGGCAATGACGGCATGATTGGCGGGCCTGGAGCCGATGATCTAGCTGGTGCAAACGGTGAACCAGCTCCGCTAGAGCGTAACCTTTGCGAAAAAGATGTGAATGACACTGTCACTTATTGTGGTTTCGATAATGCTGCACCTTGGATTGAATCCGCAGTTCTTTCAAGAACATATGTTGATTCATCTACAACAGAGCAGGTAGTTGAAGTTACTCTTCACGTCACCGATGAACTCATGGGTGTTGAAAACGTCGGTTGCGCCGTCATGTTTGAAGAGGCTCGAGGTTCAACCGGTCCAGTGCGCGCAGTTCGTGTATCTGGTGATGCAATCGACGGTATGTACACATGCAACGTGACTATTCCTTTTGGAGGTTCAACCGGTCGTTGGGGACTCAACCTTGACACTCGTGACCGTGCGGGAAACATGGGCTTTGCTAATCAAGGAACAGACCGTAAGTGGCACAGCAATCTTCCACCGATCATGGATCAGAATCCTGAGCACTGGATTGAACAAACTGGAGCTGGAGATAACCAGTCGCCAAGAATTACCAATCTAGTTTTCAACAAGACAGAGATTGATACTTCAGCGGGACCTGACAGCTTTAACTTAGACATGACTCTTACCGATGATTTCTCTGGAATCAAGAACCTGCAGTGTGGGATTCGACACAACGCAGTTGAGAATACGGATATCAAAATTGTTGCTTCACAGGTCAGTGGAACTGATAAAGACGGTGTCTGGAGATGTGCAATAACCTTGCCACAGAATTCAGGGCAAGGACTATGGCGAGTAGCGGCGTTTGTGACTGACAAATCTGGAAAGATGTACGGCGTTCAAGGTCTACCTGGCACCGAATCTACTTGGTCTGTTGATGACATTTCAGAATGGACTGTTCAACCACCTCTAGTTCTAGGAAAAAACTACATTACTCAGGTAGGTGATGGTGATGATGAGTTACCAACAATGACATCTATCGCCTTGGACAAAACACAGGTGAACACTTCAAGTAGTGAGCAAATAATTGTTGCAACGCTAAACCTGGTTGATGTTGAGTCTGGAATTAAGTCTGCCGAGTTGAGAACTTTCTCACCGACTACTTTCGCTCAGAACACAGCAGCTTGTAAGTTCACTTCTAAGGATGGTGCCGGTAGTGAAGTTTGGACCTGTACTCTCAAGCTTCCGCTTGGATCTCAAAAGGGTCTGCACACCTTCTCAATGATGATGTTTGACAAGGTAGGCAACAGAGTCACCTACTCTTACAACCAGATCACTGGAAAGTGGAGGATGGCACCTCTAGCCTTCTATCCAGTTCCAAGCATTGAAAACCTAGATCTTGGACCAGTTGGAGTGCTAAACACCGACTAATCCGCCTAAATCGGATGGATAACCCCTGAAATCAAGGGGTTATCCGTGTATTCCAGCCTTGATTTGGCTCAACAAACTCAGTTCCAACCTTCGAGTTGTAGGGATGAATGTCGGCCTAATCCCCTAGGATTGAAGCAATAGTTAAACCATTCGTCTAATTGCTGACGAACTGCAAACTTAAAACCCCCAACTGCAAAACAGGAGATCATTCAATGCTGAAAAAAATCTTTAGCGCCATCGCGTTATCATCACTTTTGGTTGGGGGGTTAAGCGTAAGCCAGGCAAATGCAGCGGCTCCAAATGCAGCTTTTGAAAACATTTCTGGTGCAGGTGCAACTGTGACTGTTGAGCTTCAGTCAACTACAGAGGTAGTAGTTGGTGCTGGGCTAGAAAGCTTCAGACTGACTAAGTTCTACGAGTTCGCAGAAAGCTTCCTCATTGCACAGCAGGGTAGAACTCTAGGTGCTGCCTTCTCGATTAAGCTGCCAAACGGTACGCTCATTCAAAAGCAAATGGGTATGACAACAAACCCTACCTACTACGGAAACATCATGGGCGGCGGCCTCTGGAACAACATGGCGCAGAATGTGCAGCCTAACTACGGTTCTCAAACCATTCAGGTTCCTGCTGACGCAACCGGTTTTATGGGAACCTTCACCCCATCATATTCAATCGACGCTGCTCCAGGTCAGACACTTCCTGCTGGCACTTACGAGTACAGCATTGACTTGACTACTTTCAACGGTATTGAAGTTGTTCCATCTAATGCAACAGGTTTGACGATTAGTGCACTTGAGTACGTCTACAACAGTCCTGGTGAATCATTCACAATTCCAGCTGACACAACAACAGCGCGAGTAAACGGAACTATTTGCTTGGACACCTCAAAGGTTGCACTTGGCGACACTGTTACTGCTCAGGTTGTTCTAGACGGTGACGCATCCACAGGCACTCAAAACTACTGGAGAACAAAGACCGGATATAAGTCATACTCAGATGCAGGATTCAGAGATGGATCTCCTGGAGCGTCTATTACTCTTACTCAGTTTGACTTGGATTGGGGAGTAGTAGCGGAGAGCAATAGATATGTTCCTAACCTAACCGCAGGAACAACATATGACATCGGCTTCAGACTCTTTAATCAGAATGACGTAGACGTAAGCGGTAGCTGTGCTCCTGCAAAGCCAGCGGCTCCGACTGCTACTTTCATGAACGGTGCTCTTTCAGTAAACGGACAGTTCGCTGTTGGATCAAGTGCCGATTACTCCGCTGAATGTTCAATCTATGACGCAGCAGCTCCAACTGTTTTGGTTCGCACCTCAACAGTCAGCGTGAACTGGATGAACAGAACAAATTACTCATGTAGCTTCGTCGGCGTAGCCTCTGGTAAGACTTACCTAGTTAAGTTCAGAGATCTTTACTACGACAAGTACTCTGCTTACTCAGATGCAACAGAGATCTTAATTCCAGCTGCTGGCTACACTGTCACAAGCACCTATGCAGGTGTTGCTGAAGCTAAGAAGATCGTAAAGGTAAGCAGCAACATTATTCCTGTTGAAGATTACTCAAGCCGTACCTCTGTAGTTGTAGATGGTAAGGGCGGATTCTTCACCGTTGGTGCTATGTCTGGAGCATGTCCACCTACCTGTGGAACTGCAGCAGTAAGAATCAGACATGCAAATGCAACAAGCTTCGATTCCACTTTTGCTGGCACAGGCTCTGTCGTCCTTAACTCATTCACAGTACCTAACGCCTTTGCTTCAAACATGGGCTACTACGGAACAAACAAGGACAAGTGGGCTATCCCACTAAGCGGCTTCAACTCACAGACAATGACCGGTATTGCTGAAATCTACATGGGTTCAGCAACCAGCGCAGGAACTACATCGAAGACAATTACCTCTGCAGAGGTAACACCTCTTTGTAGTGCAGCTGCTGCTGGTTATGCTGCTCGTCCTTCAGGCAACCTCGAGGTTTCTGTTATTGGTGCTCCAACCGAGAACGTAGTTCTTTCGCTTACTTGCTACAAGAGCTACACAATCAATGGGTCTCCTAGCCTGTTACCACTGCCTATCTTGGCAACTATGAACCCATCAACTGGTGCTCTAACCTTGAAGGCTGCGATGGGAACTCCTGATGCAAACACCAACAGCGTTGCAGTCAGATATTCAGTAAACCCGAACGCAACAAGTGGCCAGGCATTGATCTCAGCTTTTGCAACCGCAAGCTTGGTTACTCAGGTCAACATGCTTCCTACACCTAACGTAGGAACAATTACAGATCACACCCTGATCAGATTGGACTCAAGCCTTAACGTGTTGAGCACAACTGGTTCTGCGTGGGGCTCTTCAGGCGGACAGATTTCGTCTGACGTATCGATGTCTTTGCCAGTAGAAAACACAGGCAAGATCTTCGCTATCGTAACTGCAAGCGCTGTCCCTTCAGTTGTTACATTCGATGGAGCAGCTGCTGGAGTTGCACTAGCAATTGACAGAACTGCTTCTGAAATTACCACTCCTGCACTGTCAACAATGGCTGGTCATGCAGTTCCTGCGGACGCAACTGTTCTGCCTGTATCTGTTCTTGGAATCGGTAAGGAAGCCGCCGGTTGGATTGATCTAACTACTGGTGTTCTAACTACTGGTGAAGTTCTGACCTATACATCCTCTAGCGGTAACGGACTTGCAAAGTTCTGGGTAAGAGGATCTGACAAGAACCCATACCTTATCTACAGCGATGTAGCTGCTCCAGCTAACTTGACTGTTCTTAAGTGGATGGACCCAAGCTACGTAGTTCCAGTAGGTGCAGTTCCTGCAGTTACTTCAAAGGATGTTAAGTACTCAAAGAACACTCCTGCAGCAGGTGCGAAGGTTACTTTGACAGGAACTGATCTCGATGCAGTTATCTCAGCAAAGATTGGTGCTAACGCAGCGACAATCGGAACTAAGAGTGCTACATCACTTCAGCTAACAATTCCTACTGCTTCAGCAAACGGAACTGTTGACATCACACTGACAACAGCAGATGGCGACACAGTTGTTGACACCTTTACCTATGTAGGTCTTGGTGTTGCACAGAACGTTACAGTTGCAGCTTTGGCTTCGGCAGTAACAGTTGGTGACGCTGATCTAGCTCTTAGCGCTCAGGTTGCATTCTCACCAGTTGATGCTGGTACTGCAGGTGCAATCACCTGGAGCTCAGAGACTCCTGCTGTTTGTTCAATCGTGGCTAACAAGGCACGTCTACTAACTGCTGGTACTTGTACTGTGAAGGCAACAGCTGCTGCAAGCGGTCTACTGCTAGCAGGTAGCGACACAGAGTCAACTACCGTCTCAGCTGCTCCTGTAGTTGCTGCTCCACAGACAGTGACACTAACTGGTCCAACCAAGGTTGTTGTTGACCTTGATGGATTCAACCTAGTGTCATCTGCAAGCTCAGGTCTGGCTGTTGTTTACTCAACAACCACTCCAAGTGTTTGTACTGTATCTTCAACCGGCTATGTGGTTGCAATTGCAGAGGGAACCTGTGAGATTACATCATCACAGGCTGGAAACGCTAACTGGTTGGCAGCGACTAAGTCACTGACAATCACAGTTGCTAAGACCCCTTCAACACCTTTGACAGAAAAGGGCGACATCAAGAAGCCTCTAGTTCTTTCAAAGACTGGAACATTCCTAAAGAGTGGAGACACTCAACTAGGTTGGAACCGTAGCAAGGGAACATTGGCTGTGAAGCTAAGCGTTGTCTATGTAGGTCCAGTAAAGGCAACTGCATCATTCAAGGTTGGAAGCAAGACTTACACCTGTACTGCAAGCTTCGGTATTACTAAGAAGCAGGCAACTAGCAAGATGCTAACTCTGACTTCACCGAACCTATGTACCGGTAAGACAGAGAAGACTCAGCTGGCTGCCTTGAAGAAGATCACATCAAGCACAGTGGTTACCATAACCGTCGTTCGTGACATGTATGTTCCAACTACATACAAGAAGGTTCGCACCAAGACTCGTATTCTTTACGCGAAGCTTGGCTAATACCTAAGTTCTAGTAGCTAACCCGCCACAGATTACTGTGGCGGGTTAGCTATTTAAGATGTAAACGCTTGCTGTTGTTGAAGGCTGAGAGAAGCCTGATTCGACCAGGAGTCTGGGCGATAAGGGCAAGTAGACTGGGGATATGAGAGCTAAATTCCTGGGAATCCTAACTGCAACAGTGATCGTGTTCGCAGGACTTGCAGCACCAAATCTTTCCAACTCTGCATCCGCAGCAGCCACTTCCTACACTGTGACATTTGATGCCAATGGTGGAACCGGAGTAATGGCTAAGCAGGTAATTCCAGTTAAAGGAAAAGCTCTTTCACCAAATAAGTTTGTTAAAGACACCCACAGATTTAGCGGCTGGTCTCTAACCAGAACTGG
>JBJOQP010000022.1:0-12325 GCA_046049845.1 Actinomycetota bacterium | reverse complement strand
ATGTTGTCTAGCTGACCTTTAGCTTTCCAGCTCCAGGCATCATCGCAAGCATGTTCTTGATGGAGCCCATCTTTTTGATCTGCTGCATCTGCTCTAGGAAGTCTTCAAGAGTAAAGGCATCCTTGGCCATCTTCTCTGCCATGGCCATGGCTTCTTGCTCATCAAAAGACTTCTGAGCTTGCTCGATAAGGGTGAGGATGTCTCCCATATCCAAAATACGAGATGCCATGCGGTCTGGATAGAAAGGTTCAAAGGCATCCATGCCTTCACCGGTTGAGCTAAACAAGATTGGTTTGCCAGTTACTTGAGCAACAGACAGTGCTGCACCACCTCGAGCATCACCATCAAGCTTGGTTAGCACTACACCAGTAATTCCAACACCATCTTCAAATGCTTTGGCAACATTTACTGCGTCTTGACCAATCATCGAGTCAATAACAAAAAGAACTTCATCAGGGTCGGTTGCTTTTCTGATGTCGTTAGCCTGCTTCATCAGTTCTTCATCAATACCGAGACGACCTGCGGTGTCAACGATGACTACGGAGAACTGCTTTTGGGTAGCGTGCTTGATTGAATCTTTAGCAACGTTTACTGGGTTGCCTGAACCGTTTCCTGCTTCAGGAGCGAACACAGGAACACCAACACGTTCACCAATAACTTGAAGTTGGTTGACTGCATTAGGTCTTTGGAGATCACAGGCAACTAGCAAAGGAGTTTGACCTTGCTCTTTGAGCCAAAGAGCTAGCTTTCCTGCAAGGGTAGTTTTACCAGAACCCTGCAAACCAGCAAGCATGATTACAGTTGGTGGGTTCTTAGCAAACTGTATTCTTCTGGCTTCCCCACCCAAGATAACAATCAGTTCTTCTTGAACAATTTGAACTACCTGTTGAGCTGGGTTCAAGGCCTTTGAAACCTCATCGCCTAGAGCTCTCTCACGAACTGCAGCAATAAAGGTCTTTACAACTTCTAGAGCAACGTCTGCCTCAAGCAGTGCTCTTCTGATCTCTCTTAGTGTGGAGTCAATGTCCGCGGCAGATAACTTACCTTTGGCACGCAACCCCTTGAACGTTTCAACTAAACGCTCGGATAGATTTCCAAACATTACTTCCCACCTACTAACCCACTAGCAAAGTCTTTGGCGTCAAAGAAACCAAAGTCATTGATGCCTTCACCAACACCAACTAGTTTGACAGGAATATCTAGCTGGTCCTGAATTGCGTAAACAATTCCACCTTTAGCACTGCCATCCAATTTAGTGAGAGCTATGCCTGTAACGGCTGCAACCTCAGTGAAAGCCTTAGCCTGGGTCATAGCGTTTTGACCTGTTGTGGAATCAAGCACGAGAAGAACCTCACTGATAGGCAATTGCTTCTCAATGACTCTTCGGATCTTGCCAAGCTCATCCATAAGACCCTGCTTGTTCTGCAGTCGTCCTGCAGTGTCAATAATCAAAACATCACTACCGTTAGCAATAGCCTTTTCAACTGCCTCATAGGCAACAGCCGCAGGATCTTGCCCTTCAATATTTGGCTTCACAATCTCAGAACTGCTTCTTGAAGCCCAAGTCTCAAGTTGTTCAACAGCAGCAGCTCTAAAAGTATCGGCAGCACCCAGAGTAACTTTTGCACCACCTTCAACCAAGTAGTTGGCTAACTTGCCAATAGTGGTGGTCTTACCCGCTCCGTTAACTCCAACAACCAGAATCACATAAGGCTGTTCACCTGAATCTAGATTCAGAGCAGAATCTGTTCTATTTAATTTCTCTGACAGCAGTTCCGTAAGGATCTGCTTTAGCTCTGCTTCAGTGCGAGCACCAGCTCTCTTCGCTCTACTCTTTACTTCAGAAACAATGTCCTCAGCAGCTTGCACGCCGAAGTCAGCTTGAATCAGAACATCTTCTAGCTCTTCAAGATTCTCAACATCAAACTTGATTCTCGAAAAGACAGCCTTGAACCCCTGAGTCAAAGTTCTCTTTGGAAGTTCTACTTTGACAAGCTCAACTGGAGCTTCCTCGACTGCTGCCTCTTCAACAACTGTTTCTTCTACGACAGGTTCTTCAACAACTGTTTCTTCTACGACAGGTTCTTCAACAACTGTTTCTTCTACGACAGGTTCTTCAGAAACAGGTTCTTCAACAGTTGGAATCTCGTTGGGAATTGATGTCTCTTCGCCAACTGCTTCCGGGACAGGAGCAATGCTTTCTTCGATGACTTCAGAAACGATTACTTCTGGCTCTTGAACAACAGCTTGTTCGGCTGCCTTGTTCTTTTTGCGCCAGAACATTAAGCCTGCCAAGGTTAGTCTTCGCTTACTTCAAGACGCTGACTTACAACAGCGCTGATACCGTCTTGACGCATTGAAACACCGTATAGAGCATCTGCAATTTCCATTGTGCGCTTCTGGTGAGTAATGATCACAAGCTGAGATGACTTCTTTAGATCTAGGAAGATATCCAATAGGCGTCCTAGGTTGGCATCATCAAGTGCAGCTTCAACCTCATCGAGAACATAGAACGGTGAAGGGCGTGCCTTGAAGATCGCAACTAGAAGTGCCAAGGCTGCAAGTGAACGCTCACCACCTGAAAGCAAGCTCAATCTTTCAATACGCTTACCTGCAGGCTTGACGTTTACTTCAAGGCCAGTTGTGAGCATGTTGTCGTGATCGGTTAGGTAGATAGAACCGGTACCACCAGGGAAGAGCACTGGGAATACTTGCTCGAAAGCTTTCTTGGTGTCTTCGAAAGCTTCTTCGAAGATGGACTGCATCTTGCTGTCTAGTTCCTTGATGATGTCCATCAAGTCTGCTCTTGTTTGAGTAAGGTCAGTTAGCTGCTCGGTTAGGAACTTGTGTCTTTGCTCAAGAGCAGCAAACTCTTCAAGAGCTAGTGGGTTTACTCGACCAAGACGTTCTAATAGACGCTCTGCTTCATGCAGTCTCTTCTGCTGTTCCGCTTTGACGAAAGGCTTTGGATTCTCTGGATTCTCAGGATCTGGAATCATCTGATCAGGTCCATACTCGTTCACGAGAACTTGCTGATCCAGGGCTAACTCTTCATTCGCCTTAGAGACAAGGTTTGCTAGGTTGAGTCTCTTCTCGTGGTTAGAAAGCTCAATGTCGTGAACTGTTTGAGTAAGAGCAGACAATCTGTTTTGAACTGTTGAGGTTTCACCGCGCAGGCGAACAAGTTCTTCATTCTGGTTTCTTCTCTTGCTCTCAAGATCGTGCAGAGCAAGTTTGGCAACCTGAGCAGACTTCTCAATTGCAGAGATAGCAACTGGAAGTAATTCAAGAACACTCTGGGCTGCTGCCAGTTGTCTAGCTTGAAGTTGGGCAGCCGCCTTAGATTTTTCAATAGCGTCAAGAGCATCGCCGATTTGAGTGCGAAGAGATGCCGCTCTTTCAGTTTCAACTCTTAGGCGATCGGTTGCAGAACCGAGTTCAACGCGAACATCCAACTCTGCCTGTCTAGCGTTATCCAGTGCTAGAGCAAGATCTGCTCTGGCAGAGACATCTAGATTCGGTCTTTCACGCTTAGAGAATTCAAGGTGGCTAGCAACTGCAACTTCAACTGCAGATTTAGCAACAGAAATACCTTCACGAGCTGTAGCAGCAACTCTCTCTAGACGAGCTCTTTCCCCATCAAGTGCTTCAACCTGAACTCTTAGACGACCAAGCTTTTCAGCATGCGAGGCAAGTTCTGCGTCGTGCTTCTTAAGTTCGGCAAGTGCTCTAGCGGTCTGCTCTTTAGCTGTGGTCTCTTGTGCACGAGTTGCGTTGAGTTCTGCTCTAAGTCTTTCAATGCTCTCGTTGACGGTTGCAAGCTTTGTCTCAGCACTGTCGCGCTCAGCAACAAGCTCAACTTTTGAAGGCTGCTGACCCGATCCACCTCTGATTACAGACTCGGTTAGAACATCGCCCTGCTTGGTAATAACAACAAGCTTTGAAACATTTGGTTGAGCAGAGTAAAGATTTCTAGCAGCTGCAATGTCATCAACGATTACAACGTTTACTAGGTTGGCAAGAATGCCTGCAGGTGCATCAACAACATCAACAGCATTTCTTGCTCCTGCGACTGCAGGAAGGTTTGCTGGCTTCACCTTGTTATCAATGTCTGCCACTACAAGTTCGACGCGTCCACCGTTGTTGCTCTTGAGGTGCTCAATAGCATCAAGAGCGTCTGATCTGTTATCAGCAACGATTGCATCAGCCAGTGTGCCAAGTGCTGCTGAGATAGCTGCTTCAAAACCAGCATCAATTCTCATGTGTGATGCAACAAGACCTCTAATGCCCTTTAGTCCCGCAGCATTTAGTTCAGTAGTTCCATCTTTTTGCTCAAGAGTTAGATTCAGTGCACTTCGCTTAGCTAGCAGCGAGTCTCTCTCACGCTCTGCTGTGTGAAGTTCATCTCTAAGAGATTCAATCTTTGCAGCAATTGAAGTAACTTCATTCTGAGCCTGCTCATAAGCCTGCTCAAAAGAGTTGTCTTGTGGTGAAGAGAAGTTGAGTTCTGATTCCAAACTCGCAAAGCTTTGAACCGCATCCTGATGTCTAGAGTTAGCTTCAGCTAGAGCTTCCTCGTGACGAGCAAGTTCTTCTTGGGCAGAGACTAGCTTTGCCTTGGTTAGGTTTGCTTCGCTATCTAGCCTTGCAAGTTCAACATCGAAAGCTGCGATCTCTGCACTCTTCTGAGCCGCCTGGTTATCAAAGTTTTCAAGAATCGATCTGGCTTCGTCTCTATTGAGTTCAGCATCACGAAGTGCTCCACGAAGAGTTTCAACTGCAACAGTTAGTTCAACAACGCTTGAGTCAGCAGCCTTTGCTTCTTCTTCAATAGCTGCTGGGTCCACTTGAGAAGCAGTCAAGTTCTTTTGAGATGTTAGAAGTGCAACTCTTTGGTTAGCAATTGCCAACATGGTGCGGAACTTCTCGGTGACAGTGTCGAAAGAGAAGGCAAGAGATCTAGCAACTTCAACTTCGCTAGACATC
The DNA here is from genome assembly GCA_046049845.1 of Actinomycetota bacterium. Classification (GTDB taxonomy): domain Bacteria; phylum Actinomycetota; class Actinomycetes; order Actinomycetales; family Microbacteriaceae; genus Rhodoluna. Next base: position 7,339 of record JBJOQP010000022.1, on the reverse strand, counting down.
TGCTGGTTCTCTAGTTCAGCAAGTCTCTGGTTGTTTTCATCCAGCTGCTGCTGCAAGATGTTGCGTTCAGCTTTTCTATCAGCTTCAGATTGTGAGGTTTGGTCTAAACCATTTAGTAATGCGACAACTTCCGCTGCCATCAATCTAGCTTTAGCATCACGAACAACTGAAGCAATGCCCTGGGCTTGACGAGCTGTTTCAGCTTGCTGGCTTAGTGGCTTTAGTTGTCTTCTTACTTCACCTGCTAGATCGTTTAGGCGAGTTAGGTTTGCCTGCATCGCTTCTAGCTTGCGCTCAGTCTTTTCTTTTCTTCTGCGGTGCTTCAAGATACCCGCAGCTTCTTCAATAAAGCCTCTACGCTCTTCAGGTGTTGCTCTTAGAACACCATCTAGCATTCCTTGACCCACGATGACGTGCATCTCACGGCCAAGACCTGTATCGCTTAGAAGTTCTTGAACATCAAGTAGTCGACAAGGCTCACCATTAATCGCATACTCAGATCCACCATTTCTAAATAGTGTTCTTGAGATTGTGACTTCGGTGTAATCAATTGGCAGAGCACCATCGGTGTTATCAATTGTTAGAGAAACTTCTGCTCTACCTAGAGGCCCCTTAGTTGCGGTACCAGCGAAGATAACGTCTTCCATCTTGCCACCGCGAAGAGTCTTAGCTCCCTGCTCACCCATTACCCAAGCAAGTGCATCAACGACGTTAGATTTACCTGAACCGTTAGGTCCAACGACCGCGGTCACACCCTTTTCAAGGATGAAAGTCGTTGGATTCGCGAACGACTTAAAGCCCTTGAGGGTCAGGCTTTTGAGATGCAAAACGGTTCGCTTTCGTAGGAGGGCGTAAGGGCTAAAGCCCAAACTTAGGGGTCTTTATAAAAATTACCTTATCTGAGGGCCTGAGGTTGCCGTAAAGCCATATTTGGGGCCAGTTAGGGCTATTTATCGCCTAAGTCTTTGACAACTTGGGCAGAAATGAGACCCTCGGTTCATCCAGTTCTCCCGCTTGATGGCTCTGCCGCACCGCTTGCAAGGAAGTCCGGTTAGTCCATAAGCGTTGAGGCTAATGCTGAAATACCCTGATTCGCCATTGATGTTCTTGTATTGCTCATCAAAGCTGGTTCCCCCAGCCTCACAGGCATTTGCCAAGACAACCCGAACATGCTCAAGGAGTTCTTTAGCCTTTGGCTTAGAAAGGCTAGCTGCTGGCTGGTCGTAGTGAATCTTGGCTAACCAAAGGGATTCATCAGCGTAGATGTTGCCAATACCGCTCAGAACACCCTGATCCAATAGAACTCTCTTGATACCCGAGTTCTTCTTCTTGAACTTCTTCAAAACCTCATCAACGCTAAATGAAGGATCAAGTGGATCTCTAGAAATATGAGCAACCTGATTAGGAATCATGTTGAACCAAGACTCAGCAGAATGGTCTTCCCCGCTATAGCCGCCAGGCAAACCATCTTCAGTTGCCTGCATGACATCAATAGCTAATGAACCAAAGATTCTCTGATCAACAAATCTAAGTTCATACTTTTGACCATCTGAGGCCTTTAGATAAATAGTCACTCTGGTTAGAGCATCAGGAGTGAAGCCTGGAGTTCTAAGCAACATCTGACCGCTCATACCAAGATGCCCGATCAGAGCTAGCTGAGGTTCACTCTTCTTTTGATTTAGTGGCAGCCAAAGAAACTTACCTCTGCGAACAGCAGCCTGAATAGTTCTACCGGTAAGTGTTTCAACAAAATCACCAGATGATGCATGATGTCTCTTCAGACTTCTAACATCGTGGATTTGAACTTTAGTTACTTTTGCTCCTGCAACAACTTCAGCAAGACCTGCTCTAACAGTTTCAACTTCTGGTAACTCAGGCATAACTAACCTCTAAGAGTTTTTAGAGCGGCAATAGCACTTTGAGCCTCGGCTGCTTTTCGGGTTCGTCCTGAACCCTTAGCAATAGCAGCACCGTCAACAATTACTTCTGCGAAGAAAGTTCTATCGTGATCAGGGCCTTCATGAGTAACTTCAAAAGAAGCATCTGATTTACCAAGAGATTTAAGTAGTTCACTCAAAACAGTTCTAGGTTCTGAAGTTTCTAGTAGTTCATCTTCCGAGCTAAGCAGAGGTAGAACAAGTGAATCGATGATTGCTTTGGCAGGTGCTAAACCACCAGATAAATAAGCAGCACCAATGATTGCCTCAAAGGTGTCAGCAAGAATATTTGTCTTAGTTTGTCCCCCGGTAGAAAGTTCACCTTTGCCAAGGCGAATGAATTCTCCAAGACCAATTTGATTTGCTGCGATAGCTAAAGTTTTTGCTGAGACAGTTGCACTGCGTAGGCGTGAAAGCGATCCTTCGTCCATTTCTGGATTCTCAGAATAGACATGTCCAGTTACGACAAAACCCAACACTGAATCGCCTAAAAACTCTAGGCGTTCGTTGTTGGGTATTTTGCCGTTCTCGTAAGCGTATGAACTATGAGTTAGAGCTAACTCCAGTAGTTCCGCTTCAATACTTATGCCAAGTCTTTGAATAAGCGTGGCGTAGTTCAAGATGTGAACCGAAGTTTAGGCGTCTGCTACCTTGCGGCCCTTGTACTCGTAGAACTGAACAACGCCATTAGCGTCTTCTACGGCACGAGCACGGTGAGGCAAGCTGTAAACGGTCTTACCGTTCTCAACTGTCTTAACCAACTGTGTGTTAGTTGCAATCCATGCTGAACGACGGTGACGAGTGTTTGATCTCGATAGGCGTCTCTTTGGTACTGGCATCAGTCTTCACTTTCTTGAGCAAGTTTCTTTAATTCATTCCACCGCGAATCAATCGGGGCTTCATGAGCGTGATCTGGGTTTTCATTCAACCTAACACCACACTCTGAACACAGACCAAGACAGTCAGCACTACAAATTGGGGTGAACGGAAGATTGAGAACTACCGAATCAATGATTATTGGTTCCAAGTCGATTTGTTCGGCTTGAATGACCAAGTCATCTTCTACCTCTAAAGAATAGGCGAAAAGTTCCTGAATATCTACCTGAAGTGGCACAGTAACTGGCTCTAGGCATCTTGAACACTCAGCCTGGGCTACGGTTTTCAGCCCTCCAGAGACATAAATGCCCTCATGAACGCTCTCTAGACGCAGTTTCAGGTCTATATTCTGCCCCTTTGGGACCTGGGCTAGACCCTCGCCAAGCTTGGCTTCTAGAGGCACACTGCTCTCTAGTTCACGCATGTGGCCTGGCTTGTGCATGAGATCATGCACTGAAATAAGGAATGTATTCATTAGTTAATTAAGGCCTTTACTACCTCTGCTGGTACGTATTTGCTGATGTCTCCCCCAAGATCAAAGACCTGCTTGACCAAAGATGAGGAAACAAAACCATGGGTTGGATCGGCTGGAATGAAGATAGTCTCGATGCCGCTTAGGTCTCTGTTTACCTGAGCCATAGGCAATTCATAGTCCAAATCCACGTTGGTTCTAACACCCTTGACTAGAGCGTCAGCCCCAAGGCTCTTGCAGTAATCAACCAAAAGACCTGTGTCTAGGGAACTAACAACAAAGTTTCCCGGCTTGTTCTTGAGAATCTCAGTAATTAGGTCAACTCTTTGAGTTGTTGTTAGACGAGGGTTCTTAGCTGGGTTGTGAACAACCACGATATGAACTGTTTCAAACATCTTGGCAGCACGGGTAGCGATATCGAGGTGACCGTAGGTGAACGGGTCAAAAGAACCTGGATAAACGGCGATGGCCATGAGATTAGGTTAGCCGACTCCCCGCCAGATTGAAACTATAAATCTGACTGCTCCAGAATTTACTACTTACCAACTGCTTTGTGCTGTCGTCTGAGGATTACATAAGCCAACATGAAAACAACCAAGCTCACTGACGCAAACTGAAGGCTTGCGATTGTGTCAGGGCTTGTCAAAGTGCTCCACGCATAGTCAGGTGCCCAACTCTGACTGAGTGATAGAGCAAAACCGAAGCCAAAAAAGAGAGCAACCATTAAGCCAAAAGATGTCAAAAGAGCGATCAGAAAACGTGGCATGTAACTCAACTGTAGTTTCTCCAAAATTACAACAAACAATCCAGCCGCAATCAGCAGACCCATTGGCACTGGATCTCTGTACGTTAAGTCTGTTCCAAGGAGAACGAATAAAGCTGTAGAGCAAATAGATAAGGCGAATCCAGAAGCTAAAAACGTAAACCGAAAAGATCCCTTACCCCAAGTCTGTTCGCTGCGGGAAATCGTAGAAATAACCTGAGCAAAAAACCCTGCCATCGATATGGCAAGGTAAGTAACATCTCTGAAACTAGAGTTAGCCAAAGAAATCACAATTGAATAAATCCAAAATATTGAAATCACGGAAATGATCCCCAAAATAATTCTTGCTGTGACGTCCTTGGTCTTACCTTTTACAAACCAAAAGTAGTCCGCAATAAGTAACATTCCAGTTGCTGGGGTCAAAATAATCATCAGCGTATAGCCGACTATCCAGAAGAGGCTTGCAATGCCCAGCTGCAAATATATTGCTGGTTCAATTCGACCGAACATCAAAACTACATAGGAACCAATAGTCCAAAGAAGGACTGAGATAACTTGCTTTCGTTTGATTGTTTTGTCGTCCATAGTTCCCCCTACTTTTTTGATGTCTCGAGTGATGTTCCCGCTTTGAAACTTCAGCCTAGCAGCGACTATGACTTAGTTAGAAAGTCTTGTCTAGCCTTATCTAAATGCTCTAGGCATTGAGCCAGAGCAGGATGCTTTTCGAGGGTTGGATCTGAGGCAAACATTGCTAATACTTCATCTCTTGCCTCTTGGATCATCTTGCTATCGGCTAGAACTCGAAGGAGTTTGAGGCTTGATCTGCCGCCTGACTGGTTGGCTCCTAGAACATCTCCCTCACGTCTGAGTTCAAGGTCAATCTCACTTAGTTTGAAACCATCTGTCGTAGCAGCAACTGCGTTGACTCGCTCTAGAGCAAGTGAATCTTGTTCAGCACTTGTCAGCATCAAACAAAGACCTGGTAGCCCACCTCGACCAACACGTCCTCTTAGCTGGTGAAGTTGAGAAACACCGAAACGATCAGCATCGAGAATGACCATGGTGGTGGCATTAGGAACATCAACACCAACTTCAATAACTGTGGTTGAAACTAAAACATCAATCTCTTTGTTAGAGAAGGCAGTCATAATTTCGTTCTTCTCTTCAGAAGATTGCCTTCCGTGAAGAACAGAAATCTTGAGACCCTGTAGTGCTGGGTTTTTCTTCAGGGCTTCGGCAACGCCAATCGCAGCGGCTAATGGCCTCTTAGGTTTAGGAGTCTTACCTTCTTCTAAGAACTCGTCATCTTCTGGAACTCCACCGCCACTAGCCAGAAGTTCTTCACCCTCATCTGATTCATCAATACGCGGGCAGACCACGAAGGCTTGTCTGCCGCTGCTAACTTCCTCAGCAACTCTTTGCCAAACTCTTCCAACAAGTGCTGGCTGTTCGCTTGTGATGACGTGTGAAGTGATTGCCTGTCTTCCTTGAGGAAGCTCAGTGAGTATTGAGACATCTAGGTCACCAAATACTGTGACAGCCAGTGTTCTAGGAATAGGAGTTGCTGTCATGGTAAGAACATGAGGAGGCAACTTACCCTTGAGCCTCAATGCTTCTCGCTGATCAACACCAAAGCGATGTTGCTCATCAATAACAATCAGACCTAAATCAAAGAACTCAACTTTGTTAGCAAACAGTGCGTGAGTTCCAACAACAATCTTGGCTTTGCCAGAAACCATGTTCAGCAAAGCGGTCTTACGATCTGCAGTGTTTAGCTGACCGGTGAGAAGAGTAAGTCCTAGTTCTTTAGCAAGAGCAGGACCAAGAGTTCTTTCTATTGACTTGAAGTGCTGAGCTGCTAGAACTTCAGTTGGAGCAAGTAATGCAGATTGACCTTGACTGTCAGCAACTGTGAGCATTGCTCTAACGGCCACCAGAGTTTTACCTGAACCAACTTCACCCTGCAGCAATCTATTCATTGGATGAGATTGAGATAAGTCCTCTGAAATTTGATTGCCAATCTCAATCTGACCGTTAGTCAGAGTGAATGGAAGCTTTGAGTCAAACTCTGCTAGGTAACCTTTTTCATTAGCAACACGACTTGTGCTCTTCTGGTGCTGATTCTCAAGTCTTCTTTTCACCAAAGTTGATTGGAGGATGAATGCTTCGTGATACCTCAAGGTATCTCTAGCTGCCATCCAGTCCCCCATATTGGTTGGCTGATGAATCTTCACAATTGCATCGTGAAGTTCTAGCAGATCATGTTTCTTTCTGAGTTCTTCAGGAACTTCGTCCTCAATTGTTGGAACAACATCGAGAACTACTCGCAGAGCTCTTTGAATCATCCAAGTGGAACAAGTTGATGATGCAGGGTAAATAGGAATTGGTAGCTCAGCCCAAGCTTTAGCAACTTCATCTTCAATCTCGTCACCAAAGAGTTCATAGTCAGGGTGAGCAAGTTGAAGTTTGTTTTGGTAACTACCAATTTTTCCCGCCCAAAGACCTCTAACTCCAGGTCTTAGCTTCTGAGCTCTCCATGCTTGGTTGAAGAAAGTTGCGGTTACAAAGCCTTCACCATCGGTTAGTTTCACTTCTAGGATGACGCCTGATTTACCCTTCATGCGTCTTTCATAGACCTCAACCACATCAGCAACAAGGGTTACTGTCTCGCCGACAGGTATCTCTTTGATTGGGGTTAGCTCACCTCTGGAGGAATACCTTCTTGGGTAATGCTGAAGTAGATCTGCTGCCGTCTTGATGTTTAGGTTCTTAGCCAACGCCTTGGCGGTCTTATCGCCTATCAGGCGGTCTAAAGGCGTTAGCGGTAACAACATGAGTCAATCTTCGCTGAAGCCTAGGACAAGTTAGGCTAGGGACACTATGACCAGAATCATTGGCGGTATCGCCGGCTCAAGAACACTAGCCTCTCCAGCGAAAGTAACGAGGCCCACATCCGACCGCATCCGCGAGAGTATCTTCAATCGCCTTGAGGCTCTAGACCTTATTGATGGAGCAGATGTCTTAGATCTATATGCGGGAACTGGAGCTTTAGGCTTCGAAGCGGCTAGCCGTGGAGCAAGATCACTCCTGCTTGTTGAGAACAACAAGCAGGCTCTAGGTGGCATCATTACCAACCAGAGAATGATCAAGGCTGCTCTCCAGAAAGAAGAATTGGATTGCGACATTAGAGCAGAAGGTAAGTCTGTTTCTTCATATCTAGCCACTTTCTCAAGCAAGTTTGACCTTGTCTTCATTGACCCTCCTTATGAGGTTTCTAATACAGAAATCCAT
>JBJOQP010000021.1:0-12337 GCA_046049845.1 Actinomycetota bacterium | reverse complement strand
TCCAGATTAGGAAAAAGGGGGGAGTATTCAACGCTGAACTCCCCCAGTTTAGCCCACTTAGGGCCTAGAGCCTACTGCTAACTGACTACTCGACGGCCTTCAAAAGCCCTGCCAAGTGTCACTTCATCGGCATATTCAAGGTCTCCACCCACAGGTAGGCCTGAAGCCAAGCGGCTAACAGTGATGCCCAGAGGAACTAGCAGCCTGGTTAGGTAGGTGGCTGTAGCTTCACCCTCAAGGTTTGGGTCGGTAGCAATAATGACTTCCTTGATCTCAGGGTCATTTAGACGTGACATTAGCTCCCTGATTCGGAGGTTGTCTGGACCAATACCTTCAATTGGGCTAATTGCCCCACCTAGCACGTGATAGAAACCACGGAATTCTCTAGTTCTCTCGATGGCCTGAACATCTTTAGATTCCTCAACCACACAAATAGATTCTTTGGTTCTTCTCGGGTCTCTACAAATGTTGCAGAACTCATGTTCAGCTACGTTGAAACAAGTTGCACAGAAACGAACTCGTTCTTTTGCTTCTAAAAGAATCTTGGCTAGCTCTTGAGCCTGGTCGTCATCAGTTTGAATCAGATAGAAAGCAATACGCTGAGCAGACTTAGGCCCTACTCCAGGAAGTCTTGACAGAGCATCAATTAGATCTTGAACTACACCTTCATACATCTAATTAGTTTCCTTCAATAGGTTCAGCACCTAGTAGATTACGAAGCACAGAATCGCCAACCAATGAGTCCTCATCAATCAACTTGTTTCTCTTCTCATTAACTTCTTGGCTCTTGTCAACCTTTTCAGTGACAGGTTCTTGAACCTTAGAAATTGGTTCGGTTGGTGCAGCAGCCTTAGGTGTTGAAACCTGAACAATTGGTTCCCCAGCAGTTGATACAGCTGCACGATATTGAACTCTCACACCTAATACTTCAAAGATTGCTCTGCGAAGTAATTCGCTAGGACTGTTTGGTCCGCCATCACGGAAAACAGTCTTGTCGTGTTCATTAGCAAAGAGAATATCTAGAACCACACCATCGAAGGCAACAGGTGTTTGTGTGTAGACGTTTTGCCAAGCAGCTCTAGAAATACCAGACAGAGTGCTCTTGATCTCTTCCCATGAATTCTTCATCATTTCCCATGTGACTGCAGGCGCATCACTAACGATAGGAACCTGGTTAGTCACTGGAGTAACGGAAGGAATAACAATTGGAGCAACCGCTACAACTGGCTGAGTCTGTGTTGAAACAGGAGCTGCTGGAGTAGTAGCCGCAGGTGCCTTAGCAGCTGGAGCTTGGGCTGGAGCATTACCCCCAAGACCCATACGTCTCTCTAGCCTGTCAATGCGGGCCAGTGAGCCTGTTTCAGTTGAATCCTGAGCAGGAACTAACACCTTGGCAACCATAAGTTCTAGCTGCAACTTAGGGCTGGTTGCTCCATTCATACGGGTCAGACCCTCAGCAATAACTTCAGCAGCATAAGTAAGTTCTGCTTTACCGAATCTTTCAACCTGCAATCTCATACGGTCAATCTGGTCTTGAGGAATATCTCTAAGAACTGTCTTGGCTTTTTCGCCAACAGAACCAACAACAATTAGATCTCTGATTCTCTCAAGTAGATCTTCAACAAAGCGAGATGGGTCTTGACCACTCTGAATCACCTGGTCAACGCTTGCAAATACTTCAGCAGCATCGCCCTTACCAAATGCATCAATGAAGGTGTCGAGTAGAGCAGAGTCTGTGTAACCAAGAAGGCCAACTGCACGATCGTAAGTAACGTGATTTTTCTCTGAACCAGCCAGTAGCTGATCTAGTAGAGACAGTGAATCTCTCACCGAGCCACCACCTGATCTAACAACCAGGCTTAGAACTCCTTCATCAACACTTGCTTTCTCAGAGGCAATCATCTCTCCTAAGTACTCAATCATCTGAGCAGGAGGAACTAGACGGAATGGATAGTGGTGAGTTCTTGAACGAATAGTTGAAATAACTTTTTCAGGTTCAGTCGTTGCAAAAACGAACTTCACGTGAGCTGGTGGTTCTTCAACCACCTTCAATAGGGCATTGAAGCCATCCTTGGTAACCATGTGAGCTTCATCAAGAATGAAAATCTTGAATCTGTCTCTGGTTGGAGCGAAAGCAATACGCTCACGAAGCTCTCTAGCATCTTCAACTTTGTTATGGCTAGCAGCGTCAATTTCAATTACATCTAGCGATCCAGCACCATCTCTTGAAAGCTCAATACAAGATGCACACTTACCGCAAGGAGTATCCGTTGGACCTTCAGCACAGTTCAAACAACGAGCAAGGATTCTTGCAGAGGTAGTCTTACCGCAACCTCTAGGGCCGCTAAACAAATAAGCATGGTTCACCCGGTCGCTACGCAGAGCAGCCATCAAAGGCACGGTAACTTGAGTCTGCCCAATGAGTTCTGAGAATGACTCTGGGCGGTAACGACGATAAAGAGCTGTGGACACACTTAGAGTTTAAGACCAAAATGACCCTCCACCAGAGCTCTGGCTCTATTTGCTGATATTAGGTGCTATCGTGTAGCCATACGGAGGCATTCAGTCTCAATGAGGGGGATTTAGATGAAAATACACATATTCGGCTTAGCAATGACAAGGTTTAGAGTTTTCCTAGTTGCTTACCTAGCAAGCTATGTCCTTGTAACTGGAATTGGATTGTTGCTTCAATTACGCCCTTGGGAAGCTGACACTACAAACTGGGTTTTGCAGCATCCACAGATATACACATACGATTTCTTAATTCTGCAAATTCCTGGGCTTGCTGTGCTTCCCAGCATATGGTTTGGATCGGCTTGGCCAGAACTTCCCATTCTAATTTTTTCCATCTTGATAGCTGTTTGGACCTGGAAAAATTGGCGGTTGCCTGAGAAATCGGATTTGCTTCGGAAATTAGGTCTCTATAGTTACCTTCTGGCTCTGTTAGCCGTGGCCTTTAGGTTGCTTTCCCAGATTTTGTTCATTAGTAACGAGCTGAACCTAGGAATCCCCCTGGATATTCGCAATCCAGGAGTCACCATGGCGTGGATTAGTTTCCAATCGACCCTCATGCTCACTCTTGTGTTTGTGCATCTAGCGTTGAGATCATCTTTGAGCAAAAGAGCTCTACCTAAAAAGTAAAGACTCCCCGCACACCCATCAGAGCCCAGTTACCCTTGCTATCTTTCGATCCTGGGGGAGTTAGCCGAGGTGACGCCGCACGGGGAGTCCACCACCAGTCTAAACCAGCCCAACCAGCGCGGTGTTTACTTGCCATAAAGACCCATTGGGGAGTAGTTTGTAAACATGCGGGAACTAACCCGCCTTTTATTTAGGGGGCTTCAAATCAAAATCATATTCAAAACACTGTCCATTGCAATAGCTTCTTTGGCTTTGTCGATAACGACCATCGCACCAGCTCAAGCTGCAGATCTGCCACTTAACTACAGTCAGTACGTAGCTAGCCAAGGCTATCTAGACATGCAAAGTGCTGCAGATATCCATAACACCAAACTAGCTGCCGCTACTGGTCTAAAAATCGACATGGAGATGACTACCAACACCACTGGAACCATTCGAGCTGAGATTAAGGCCACCAAGACTGCCGCGACCTCAACTGTCACGTTGCTCGGAGAATCAATCACTGTTGCCTATTATGGGAATTCTTACTTTCTTGACCTGTCAGACGCAATCTTTGAACTAGAGACAAAGAACTCAAGCCTCATCAGCAAGAGACTCCCTAGTTCCTCAGTGAAGAAGATTAAGTTATCTGGACCACCTTCGGACGGGACAACACTCCTTGACATGAACCCGAGCAGTCTCTTTAGTGGCTCATCTACTTCGGAGCTAGTGGACTCAGTTCTCGCACTAGATACTTCAAAATTCACTTTTAGTGAAGTTACCAGGAGTGCGAACGTTGAAGATCCAACTTCAACTGATTACAAGAGCCAAATCAGAATGAATGATACTCAAACGGGGCTCACACTAGACATGACAAGCACATCTACCTTCAACTCCGAAGGCCTACTCACTGTCACATTACTTGAGCAAGACATGTCCTTATTTGGCGTAACAGTTGAATCGGTCACAAAACTTACTCAGTCAATTGATAACTCAATTGTTCTTACCCCTCCCGCTACATCAACTTATATGACGGCAGCAAAATTCGTTGCTTTGGATTATCAAATCAGTGCAGAATTGGCTCTCAAGACAAACGCAGGCAAAATTGTCACAAAAGCTAAGGCTCTTGCGAAGTCTGCGAAGAAGCCTCTATCTGGCAGTCACATCGTTGCTGCGGCTAAAGCGCTAAAGATAACTTCCAAGTCTGTAACTAACGGAACAAAAATAAGCGGCAAGTACAAAGGTGTAACAGGAAATCTTTGTATCACCGCTTACAAGGGTGTAGCAAGCACAAAGAACTGCTAATTAAAAAAACTAGAACACCGAGATGCCTTGGCGTCTCGGTGTTCTGCTTTATCTAGTGATTGTTTCGAACTATTTCTTGGAGTACTTAGCCTCCTGCAAGGCAATAGCGTCAGCGATTTGACCAAGCGTTTCTCTTATCTTCTCCAAAGCTAAAGCCTGACCACCCTCTTGATAAGCCACAGCAATACTGGCAGCTATTCCTGGGGTCAAATCGTCATAGTTGACTGCGGACAACATTGATGTTTTGTCTCTATTCGAGACAGCAATAGTCAGAGTTACTCCGTTGTCCCCTGCCTCCAGGTTCACGAGCTTGTCTAGATCAAACTCACGAACAACGTTCTCTCCGGCAAAGACAATTCTTTGATTTGTGTAGGTAGAAGTACCAACATCTATTGGAGTTGATTCCTCTGGGTTTCTTCTACTTCTACCTGAGTAGCCGCCAACGTTTGCTCTGACATTTCCAAACACGGGAAGACTCACTCCTCCAAAGCCTCCGGAGCTAGTTGAACCATTGCTTCTGAACTCGTTCAACAGGGTCTCGTTAACTCGCCCAATTACAACTTCACCTTTTCTTGTGGAGAAGACGTAATCGTCTTCCTCAAATTCGCCACTCTCCATAAGTTCAAGGATTGACGCTTGTTTACGCAAAGATTCAAGAGCTTCACGGTTCTTTGCTCTAGTGCTTAGAAAAAGGTAGGTAGCGAAAGAAACAAGTAATGCGAAATTTATGACAACCAACATGTAAGCAGAGTTGTCCCCATTAGATCTGCCATCTAGCCAAACCCATAACGACCCAATAAACAAAGACGCCAAGACTATAAGCCAGTTGATCTGTCTCTTCGATAAACCCACCATATGAACTCCTCTTCCAGATATCACCCTACTCTTGGCTTCAGACATCGGCGTTCTCAATTGGGTCTAGGACTGGCTGTATTGGGGTTCTCCAATCCCCAACTAAACTAGACAAGTCCGAGATACATCCCAGGAGAATTCGCCTAGTGGCCTATGGCGCACGCTTGGAAAGCGTGTTGGGTGCAAGCCCTCGGGGGTTCGAATCCCCCATTCTCCGCAATGAAAAAGCCCCAGACAACTCTGGGGCTTTTCAGGTTTCACTAACAGCAAGAATCAGACCCGTCTTCAACCTGCTTTGGAGGGCACGGGACATTACCAAACGAGCAAAACACGCAACAATCGCCGGGCAACGGCTTATGGGAGTGTCCGCAGCCTGGGCAATCCCAACTCCAAACGCAGAAATCTGTTGGCATAATCTGTTCGGCAACCAAACCGCAAGCCTGGCAAGTCAAGTCACTCGATAGCACTATCGACTCAAGCGGCTCAGAATCAAAACTCATGTGACAACCCTATACTCAGGCACGCTGTGACGCACCGAAGACTTGGTCAAGCACTCAAGGCCCTGTAAATATGGCGTAGAAAGATGGCGTAGAAAGTGATTGCTAACTTCATCAAGCCAGTAATCACAAAGGAAGAACGGGCTTGGTGCGTTCCACCTATTCTCCGCTCTAGTTGCCAGTTAGTCTCTCGCTAGCTGAGTTTCGTTTCCCCTTGGCCGGCTCTAAATGGCCGACTTTACCAAAACCAAACTTAGGCATGTTGACGTAGATGTTTTCGCTCTTGCCTGGATCAATTACGTAAGTCTCGTGATAGATCCCAACGGCATTAGTCTTTCTAGCAGCTTTGTTGAAAGCCTTCCAAGCGGGTAAGTGTTCAGAGTCAGTTGCCTTGGAATAAGCAATGAGCTTCTCTGAACTTTCCCAATACTGAACCAAGATTAAAGTTCTTGCCATCCACATCTGATGAGATTTGAAGCCTAGTTGTGGGTTCTTGTATAGCTCGGGAAGCATCCTCCCCATAGCCATGAATACTGGAAACCAACGGTGGACGGCAAACAAATTGTTTACTCTCATCCCAATTAGGAAAACAACATAACCATCATCGCTAACTGCGGTGACTCGCTGTTTGATTACTTTCGCCATAGTTTGAAAGTCTAGTAGCGAAGACCTTGTCTCTTGGCGAGATTTGTATTGGCCTAACTAGGACCTATACTCACGGCTACAATCGTCCTGTGCCCTCAAACCCTAACCAATTGATTGAACTAAAGATAGCCGGTCGCTATCGAATGATTCCTGTGTGGGCTACAGAATTGCCATTTGAAGTTAGGGCTGGTCTGAACTTTGACGCTAGGGCTTGGAAGTTATGGAAACCTGTTCTTCTTCTACTCAGTGAAGTCACACAGAAGGAAAAACTAAAGATCAACTGGGTGAGAATCCATTCTCACTTCGGACTCAAAGGTGATGTTCCCCATGCCATGGGTTGGTGGGATCACGAGATAAAGGCAATGTTCCTTTGCCACTTCGACAAAGAGACCATGCTGCACGAAGTAGGGCATGCCTTATCAACTGGATACCACGGAGACCCATGGGCTAAACAAGCCTCAAGGCTTTACCTGAAATACCTAAAGGGTAGAGAGCTACAAGCCGCCATGATTCAGTTGGCCCACTACTTATCCGGTCGGAGAGTGTACAAAACTATTTATGGGGAGAAAGCACCAAAGGCACCGGAGATACAAAGCCTGTGGAGGGGTTTGGACCCAAAGAAGTAAAGTGTTGCACTAGATACTAAAGTGCTACACTTTTCACATGCCAACTACCAGACCAAGACACATGATCACTGAAACTGATCAGATAAGCCAAGGGCTCAGTCAAGTCGCTAAACAATGGCCAGAGCTTGCTGAGCAGCGCACACTTCTCCTTCGCAAGGTAATTGAAATAGGACTGCAGACTATAGATCTTGAAGCCTCCAAGAGTCAGCAGAAGAGAGTAGCCGCAGTGAACAAAATCGCAGGGTCTATGGATGGCGTGTGGCCTGCAAACTGGAAAGAAGAATTGGCAGAAGATTGGCCGGAGTAATCGTTCTCGACACCAGCGCTCTAATTTCTCTGGCATCATCCAAAGACGCTCACCACGATTGGGCCCTAGAAATGTTTAGGGATACTGCGGAATTCGATTTGCAAATGAGCTCGCTGACCAAAGCCGAAGTACTGGTTCATCCAGCAAGAGCGGGACAGTTGGAAAAATTCCAAAAGATGCTGAATGCTCTGGATTTGTTTATTGCCCCGATTGAGTCGCAAGACTCGGCTTCTCTGGCTGCTCTGAGAGCAAAGACTTCTCTAAAGATGCCAGACATCGCTGTTCTCCATCAAGCTTTGAAAGCCAAAGGATCTATTGCAACCACAGACGAAAAGTTAGTGACAGTTGCCAAAAAACTTGGGGTAGGAGTATTTCACCCAAAGGGCTAAGACTTCAGTGGTCTCGCTGCAGGAACCGCTAAGAATGCAAGAACACTGACCAGTCCCACGACTAGAAGTGCTCGAAGTATTCCAACTTCTTCTCCTAGGAAACCAACTACCGGTGGACCAGCTAAGAAGGCTAGATAGCCAATAGTTGAGACAACACTGATTCTTGCCGCTGCTCTCTTTGGATCATCAGAGGCGGCGGACATACCGACTGGGAATCCAAGGCTAGCCCCTAGTCCCCAAATAGCTGCTCCAAAGTATGCTCCAACTGGTCCTCCAAAAACAAACAGCAGGCTTCCAGTTAGGGTTGCAGCAAATAGAACACGAAGAACTAAAACTCTGCCGAATTTATCCAGAGCCATTGATCCCAAGACTCGTCCTGCAGTCATGAACACTAGGAATGCCGCTAGTCCAAACACTCCCTCGCTTGAAGTCTTGTCATGACCTTCAACAAGGCCAATTGCGATCCAGTCATTAGCAGTTCCCTCGGTGAAAGCTGCTGCTAAGACCATGACACCAATAAGTAAAGTTCTAGGTTCTGTCCAAGCTGACTTCTGCTTGACCTTTAGGTTGTCACCGTTCTCCTGATGAGGAGACTCGTGAGCAATGTATTTATTGGTTCCCCAGAGTAGGAATAGAAGTGTGAACAAGGCAACAACCGATAGATGTATAGATAGAGGTATTTCTAGCCAGGTAATCAATGCTCCAATTAGAGCACCTAGGAAAGTTCCGCCACTAAAAGCTGCATGGAACCAAGGCATGATGGCCTTTTCAAGCTTCTGTTCAACGATGGTTCCTTCAAGATTCTGAGCAACATCCCACATTCCAATACCCAAGCCAACAAAAGCGAGGCTTCCAATCGGAACAACAAGATTCTGACTAAAAGTAATTGAAAAACATGCCACAAGTAAACCTGTGATACCAACACCAGCACCTAAACGAACAGTGTTCTTAGTTCCAATCCGATCAGCAATTCTTCCTGCAACCGGCAAACCAAATAGCGAACCAACTGCCAGTGCTAGAAGAAGAAAACTTAGAGTTCCCGTGCCGATATCTAGCAGTGTCTTTACATCTGGAAGTCTTGATAGCCACGATGCAAATAGAAAACCGCTAGCAGCAAAAGTGACTAAGTTGCCATTTCTAGCTGAGAGGACTCTGCTGTCTCTCTGATCTGCTTTGGCACTCATGAGTCTTAGCGTATTGGAATAGGTGCCTCATTCGCCGAAGGCTAGAAGGGCTAAAGCACTGGAGCAGCGATGACAACCCTAGGAGGTAATTGTGGGTCTTCGTTTTCGTGATAAATCTCTAGGTCAATGCCCTGAACTCTCTGAATACCGCTTTCCGGTAGGAGCTTTGTGTAGAAGTTTGTGATTACACCAGGTAGATCAGACATCGGACCCTCATGCTCAATGAAAGCGTATTTAGTAGGTCTTAGTTCTAATGCTTCCAGACCACCTAGGTCTTCAGGGTAAGAATGAACTTCATAGCCAGCAAAGTAAATCATGGACCCGTCTACTTCAAATGCTTCATCTCGCCACATAGCTCCATAACCAACAGGATTGTCATCTCTAGAAAGAGATAGCCCAAAGAACTTCTTAGACATCTCTCCCCATAGTGGACCAATCACTTCTGATGCATTTGAGTTAGGACTTGTTGCAGATATGAATGGGCTACTTAGTCCCAAAAGTTTTCGTGCGGGTAGTTCAGCAATTTCTAACATTGTTGAATCCTCGAGTGATTACTCAGACTTGTTTCGCTTGAAGATGCTCTTCAACTTAGCCATCAGCATTTCGAGTCCCTGCATACCCTGCTTGTTTACTTCTTGAGCCCACTTAATTTCAAGGGCAAGAATAGAAAGTCCGAAGAAGATGAAAAGAAGTCCAGGTCCTGGTGTGACCATCATGATCAGGCCAAGAATTAGAAGAATGAATCCAATAACCATAGTCAGCACCCATCTCACTGGGTGAGGCAACTTGGCTAGTAAGCCCTTGATTTTCTCCAAGGTCAATCTCCTTATGCGTTGTCTTCATTATGGCACTCTAGATGGAATAAGGGAATGCCTCCTCCGTCCTCTCAATCTCTATCCTCTAGTACCCTATGGATAGAGATTGAGACGTCTGAAGGGACAAGAAGATGCTAAGCACCTTAGGTAAAGCTTTTGCAGAGTATGTAGGAACAGCCTTACTGGTCTGTGTAGTTGTCGGTTCTGGAATCATGGGCACTAACCTCTCCCAAGATGCAGGCGTTTCTCTGATCATCAATACTTTGTCGACCATCTTTGCTCTTGTGTTGTTGATCTTCATCCTTGCTCCAGTTAGTGGAGCGCACTTTAACCCTGTAGTTTCTCTGGTTCAACTTGTGAGCAGAGAACAAAAAGTACGCGAAACTCTTTCCTACATCTTCGCTCAAACAGTTGGTGCAATTTCTGGAGCTATTCTTGCCAACCTGATGTTTGACTTAGAAGCTATTCAGATTTCAACGAGAGCAAGATCCAGTTTTGGTCTTCTAATTGGTGAAGTAATCGCAACAGCCGGTCTAATTGCCTTGATAGGAATCATGAGCAAGAGAAACCAAGGAGCTCTAATTCCTCTCGCGGTTGCTGGGTGGATAGGCTCTGCCTACTTCTTCACATCATCAACATCATTTGCTAATCCTGCTGTGACAGTAGGACGTATCTTTAGCAACACATTTGCAGGCATAGAACCAGGTTCGGTTCTGCCATTTATTGCGGCTCAACTTATTGGAGCTGCACTTGGACTGCTTGCAGTAAAGGCTTTGACTGGAAGGAAAGACTAGTCGTCGTCTTCCTCTTCTTCTTCACCAACTGCTGTAGCCAAGGTGTTTGTTCCGCTTAGAGTTCCTAACTTGAAACTTGCAAGAACATTGGTAGGGCTAGATTGTCCACCGTGTTGACCTGTGAAGGCAGAGGTAGCATCTTTACCGCAGAGGGCTGAGATAGCGGATGCCCCGCCTGGGTGCGAAGAAACATATGAAGTCAGATCGTAAACACTCTTGCTCACTACACCCCAACAGCTGGCTCCTGAGTTATGGCTGGCCACCTGTGCAGAAGTGTAGGTCTTAGCAGTAGGTGCTGGCTCAGTAGTTGAAGATGTTGCCAGGGTTCCAATTAGTAATCCTGAAAGAACACTGGTCGGAGCTGACTGACCACCGTGTTGACCAGAGAATGCTGCAGTTCCATCCTTGCCACAAATAGCACTGATTACTGCTGGGCCACCTGGGTGTGAAGAAACATATGAAGTTAGGTTGTATACCTTCTTGTTTATGATGCTCCAACAATCTGAACCAGTCTTGTGCTTAGCAATCTGAGCAGTTGTGTAACCTGCAGAAGTTGGCTTTGGGGTTGTCTTGGTTGGGGTTGGAGTAGGTGTTGTCTTAGTTGGTTTCGGCGTTGGAACTGCTCCAATCTTGCCAATCTTTAGAGCCGCTAGTGCACTTGCTGGAGCCATCTCTGTTGAGTGCTGAGATTCAAAAGCAGACGAAGCATCCTTGCCACAAAGATTAGTTAGAACCCCTGCTCCACCTGGGTGCTGTTGGATGTATGAGGTTAGGTCATAGACGTCTGACTTGATGATTGTCCAACAGTCTGCAGCGGTGTTATGTGTTGCCACCTCCGCAGCGGTAAGTCCAGTACCTGGTGTTTCAGTATCTGTAGGGGTAGGTGTTGGAGAAGCTATTGGACCAATGCGCTTCTCCCAGGTTGCTTGAGCACCTGTGTGCCCCACGAAGTAGGTAAGTCCTGACACAGATAGAACTGCAGCAATGGCAACTCCCGCTGTTGCTTGCACGAGCCACTTAGGCTTGTCTGATTTCTGAAGGAAGTAGAAAGCCACGCCAACCGCTAGAAGGCCGACAGCTGCGGGGAATAGTATTCCACCTAATTCCTCGTGAGTCTGTGGTTCTCCGACTCGATCAGCTAGTGCTTCACCAGACTCTCTAGCAATGAATGTGAAGACTGTTGCGATGGATAGTCCGATGAGGGTAAGAGGAAGATAGGTCTTTCTCCACTTAGGTACGAAGATAAGAATGGCTAGAGCCAGAGCTGAGATCGGTAAGAATACAACTGCCACGTGCACTGCAAGTGGATGTACTGGAAGACCGTCGATAGTGTCGAAAATGGATGATTGCATAAACGTTGTATTCATAGTTCCAACATACTCCCCTTACAGTTGCTGAACCTGAAAAACATGTGGGCATTGACTCCTAAGACTCTGCGAAGATAGAGAAATGCAGATCTCTCCTGAGCTCACTGGCCTCACTCCTCAAGAGGTTGACTCAAGGATGAAACAAGGCTTGAGCAATAGCCAAGAGTTCGGTAAAAGCAGAAGCATCCTCACAATACTCAGAGCCAACCTTCTTACTCTCTTCAATGCTGTCGTAGGAGGTTCTTTCCTTGTACTTCTTGCTCTCGGCTATTGGAAAGACGCGTTATTCGGCATTGCTGTAATCACCAACGTGCTAATCGGGGTGATTCAGGAATACAGATCAAAACGAATCCTGGACAAACTCACTATTCTCAGCAAATCTCCTGTGCAGGTGAGAAGATCCGAAACATCACAACTAATTGCAATTGAAGATGTG
>JBJOQP010000020.1:0-12604 GCA_046049845.1 Actinomycetota bacterium | reverse complement strand
GAATTCTTTGATTCAAACGGCAACTCTCCTGCTCTAGGAAAGTTCATCAGATCATCTCAGAACGTTATTGACAGTACTTTTACTGCTCTTGCAAGGCATAACTCTCCTGCAGCAGTTATTGATGGTTCACTAAACAAGATCATTGCTCTGACCAGCAGATTCTCAACTAGAAGATTCGCTATCAATCTTTCAGCGAAGGTTATGAAGCCTAAGAAGCGAAGCTAGTTACGTCTTTCAATACTGAAGCCGTTAGCAAGATCCCTAGTCCAAGATTCATCAGGAATATCGATTCGTGTTAGACCAGAGAGCTGTTCTGGGTTATCTATGTATAAGGCTGTAGAGCTACCGCCATCGAGCAGAATGGCCTCAGTTGCACCTAATTGAAGAAGCCACTGAGCCATCTGGCTGGAAGTTGAACCGCCCTGACGGTATCCAAAGTCGAATGCCAATAGCCCTCTGCTTGAGGTAGCAAACCAGATCTGACCATCTTGGTTCCAACCAATAGCAGTTCTAGGTCTGTGATCTTTATTGTGTTGGGCACAGATCCAAATCATCTTGCCACCCTGAACAATTCTTGGACCACGTCCAGCAGCAGAAATAAATTCTGACTTAGCTGCAGCTGCGTAGGCTCTAGAAACATTTACTATGTCGCCAACTTTGAACTTGTTCGCAACAGAAGCTGCAAGAGTTGAGCGAGCTTGAACAACGTAGCCTCCGCTATCAACTTTGATTCGGCTACCTGTCTTGTAGACATTCTTGACCACAAATTTGCCTGTGCCATCTGGCAAGATTCTCAAAGTGGCTCGACCTGAATTAGTTGTGTCCTTGAATGAGCTATCAAACAGTGTGGCTCCTGGACCAAGGTTCGTGTAGTTCACTGAGTCAATGTTTAGTGAGTTCGACTTACTTGAAATGTTTCCGTATGTAGTGATTGTGTCTGCCGCAATGCGCTCTTCATAGGCCGGAGCAGCTGGAAGACTGAACTTCACTGCGGTCTTCAACTTAAACTTTCCAAACTGCGATGAGAGGAAACCTTTGATCTGGATTACGTGACCAGTCTTTGAAGCTATCGAAGCTCCCGCAGGGTAAACCCTGACAATCTTGCCTGCCTTCACTAAAAGTGTTGCATCGCCCTTTGGTGTCAATGGCCTAATGAAGCTGCTTTTGTAGAGGACGACTGATTGCGGTCCTGGCTCAAGTTGATTGACACCGGTGATGCTGAACTTTTTAGTTCCCACAGTGATTGTTCCGGTGCTGCGATATCCGTAGCCTTCAGAAACTTTCTTTCGGATTAAACCGAAGACTTCTGTTTGCCCTGGAGGTGAGTAGGAAACCTGACCTGACTCAACCATCGCATTCCAAGGTCCTGTCCCATCAAAGTAATCACCGTTAACAGCAGAAATAGTTTTTGGATTTGATTCCGCCATGATTCGAAGATCTTGTGATCTTGGAACTCCAAGATGGAGAACACCTAAAGAGATGTCTCGAAGATTGCCAGACACAACTGAAACTTTTGCTCCAAGTGATGAGAGGGATGCATTCGTTGCATCACTTCCTGGTTGCCACTGCCAAGTTTTCGAAGTTACGTTATTACCGAGAGATACCTCAGGCGCTTGTCTAGAGGAAGTCAAAGGCGGGGTGTAGATACATCCGGTGTTAGCCGCATTAGCTGGCAAAGAGCCAGATACAAGAAAAGCGGTAGCCACAGTAAAGCTGAGACCCTTTAGAACTCGGCTTCTTGTGAATATCCTTTGTGTTTTCATCCGACCTTCAGACTATAGGAACTAGTGGGTAGGCTTTTCGTATGTTTAGGACGAGAAAAGCCAGTGCTGTTTCAGCTCTGATTATCCTCGCAATAACTGGGAGTTTTCTGAGTACATCTTCTGTACAAGCCACTCCCAATTACGTTGAAGGCACTGATGCAGCAGCCAACGTCTTCAACCCTCTAAGAGTTGATAACTTCGACCTTCAAATGTCGGATGCTGATTTCGAGTCCCTCAAGTCCCCCAACGTTAACTGGGAGTTTGAGGGTGACTGGCGTGAAACCCAGATGTCATTCACAATGGCTGGGAAAGTATATGGCCCTTATACGGTTGGTGTTCACCTCAAAGGTGCCTGGGGATCTTGGCGAGATGTCACACAAAAAGCTGCCTTCAAAGTGAAGATGGATGCATTTGTAAAAGACCAAACTCTTTTCGGAGTATCAAAGTTCACTTTGAACAACATGGTTCAAGACCCGAGTTACATCCATGAAACCCTTACATACAGGCTCTATCGCTCTTTAGGTGTGCCAACACCTAGAACCGGATATGCAAACGTAACTCTGAATGGTCGAGACTACGGACTTCACCTAAACATCGAAACGATGGATAAAGTCCTGCTAGCGCGCTGGGGCATTTCAAGTTCTCACCTTTATAAAGGAGCGGTGCCGTATTTCCCTGATTTCTATGAAGGAAGCGAGAGTCAGTTCGCGATTGAGTCAGGAAGCAAGACTGATACATCTGACCTAACCGCGTTCATGAAGATTCAAGCTATGCGCGGTCCGGCATGGTGGACTGAAATGGGCAAGATTGCCGACATGAAACAGATGACTCTCGGTTGGGCTGTTGAACTTTACGCTGGTCACTGGGATGGCTATGTCATGAACAGGAATAACTACTTCCTGAACTTTGATAAGACAGGCAAGGTCACATTACTTCCTTGGGGAACTGATCAAACTTGGAATGGCTCACTCGCCTACTTTAGATCTCCAGCTCTAATGATCAACAAGTGTTGGGCAGTCCCTCAATGCAAACTCATCTATGAGCAATCCCTTGCAGAAGTTGCTAATAAGGCTGAGCAAATTGATCTTGAAACTATGGCTGGAGACGTGTCGAGAGCTATTGCCGAAGATGTTGCTCTAGATCCGTTCGGTCCTGGCTATAACGTCGTAACCGATTATCAAAACGGAACTGTTTGGCGTCTTGGCAATCAACTTCAAGCTCTACAAACTCTTTCTGCTCCTTGGGACACAGGCCTGCAATCAATCGCTGTAAACAATGTTGCCTACAACCTTGGCTCTACTGTTTACCTTCCTGCTGGGACAAGACAAGTAACTGTTGAAGCATTTGCAACTGAGTACGACGCCAGAGCAGTCGTTTCAAACCCTGGCGTGCTGAAGGATGGCATCAATACCGTCACAGTTCAAATCACTTCAGCAAACGGTAAGCACACTCGAACAGAGACAGTGAGCATTTACGTTTATAAAGCGGTAACAACAAAGAACTCAATCGGGTTTGCAAAGTCATCTTCAAAGTTGATCTCAAAAGGAACACTT
Organism: Actinomycetota bacterium; assembly: GCA_046049845.1. Classification (GTDB taxonomy): domain Bacteria; phylum Actinomycetota; class Actinomycetes; order Actinomycetales; family Microbacteriaceae; genus Rhodoluna. The sequence goes on along the minus strand of JBJOQP010000020.1, from coordinate 9,288 downwards.
TCTTTAGACAGCCTGATTTCAAAACTCTCCACTGCTCAGAAACTTGTTCTTACTGTGAGCATGCCTAAGTCAAAGACTCTTTCTGTTGCAAAAAACAATGTCCTGCTAAAGCAGAGAACTGACTTCGTTGTGAAAGCTCTAGCAGCTAAGGGAATAAAAGCCACAAAGGTAACTAAGTCTCTAGCTAGCACTGGCACAGCGGACTACCTGACTGTCTCCGCAAGCTACGTCAAATAACTACCTCTGGTTGCTGGATGCAGTAATCCTCATTGAGTAAGGTATGAACGTGAACCCAGTTAAACCGACCAGCTCTATTTCATACATCATGCCTGTATTGAATGAAGAAGCTCACCTTCGAAGTGCTGTTGCCAGCATCTTCGAACAGCACGGTTTAGTAGCTGGCAAAGCAGAAGTAATTTTGGCTCTAGGTCCCTCAAAAGATAAGACCAATGAAATAGCCGAAGCATTAAGCAAGGAATACTCGGTTCAATTGGTTTCAAATCCAACTGGTAAAACACCTGCCGGATTGAACCTTGCTATCGGCAAAGCTAAGAACGACGTCGTCATAAGAGTTGATGCCCATAGTGTGCTATCCCCTGACTACTCAATCAATGCCGTAAAGATCTTGAGTGAAACTGGAGCTGGCAACGTCGGCGGCATTATGAAAGCCGAGGGAGTAACTCCTTTCCAGAAGGCAGTGGCTTGGGCCTACGGCAGCAGATTTGGTCTTGGTGGTGGCACATATCACGTCGGTGGTGAAGCTGGGCCTAGCGATTCTGTTTATCTAGGAGTATTCCGCAGAGATGTTCTCCTAAAACTGGGCGGATTCGACGAGAGGATGATCCGAGGTCAGGATTGGGAGCTCAACCTAAGAATCAGAGAATCAGGTGAGCAGGTTTGGTTTGATCCAAGCCTCGTGGTGACCTATTTCCCAAGAAGTACCTGGAGAAAGCTGCTCAAGCAGTTCTTTGATACCGGTGCTTGGCGGGCACTTTTGACTAAATCTCACCCAAATAAGGCAAATCTTAGGTATTTTGCTCCACCAGCACTGGTTTTAGCCTCATTTATTGGGCTAATCCTTGCAATTTTAGGATTTGGAGGACTGATTGGGCTTTTGCCTGTAGTTACCTACCTATTGGCCGTTACTCTAATCTCCCTAACCGCTAAGGGATTGAGCCTCAAGGCTAAATTAGCCCTCCTAGTTACCCTGCCAACCATGCACTTTAGCTGGGGAACAGGTTTCATTGCAGGGCTGTTCCTCAAGCGTTGAAACTAGACTTGTGTTGAACCGATAGGAACGCGAAAGCACATGTCTAAATACAAAGTAACTAAGGCCGTTATTCCGGTAGCGGGATTAGGTACACGTTTCCTTCCAGCAACCAAGGCAATGCCTAAAGAGATGCTTCCCCTAATCGATAAGCCTGTTATTCAGTATGTAGTCGAAGAAGCAGTTGAGGCTGGACTACAAGACATCTTGATGATCACAGGTCGAAACAAGAATGCTTTAGAGAACCACTTTGACCGCGTTGCTGAATTGGAAATGAACCTTGAACTTAAAGGTGACAAAGATCGCTTGGCTAAGGTCATGGCATCTTCTGACATTGCAACCATTCACTACGTGAGACAGGGAGACCCAAAGGGTCTAGGTCACGCAGTTCTTAGAGGTAAAGCTCACATCGCTAACAACTCTTTTGCTCTTCTACTTGGTGACGATGTCATGGACTCAAGAGACGTTCTACTTTCCAAGATGCTAGAAGTGCATGAAGCAACCGGAGAGAACGTTGTTGCATTGATGGAAGTAACCCCAGAGCAAATACATCTTTATGGCTGTGCTGCTACCGAAGGTTCTATTGAAGATGGTGTTGTGAGAATCACTGGGCTAGTTGAGAAACCAAAATCAGATGAAGCTCCATCAAATCTTGCGGTGATTGGTCGCTACATCTTGCGTCCTGAGATCTTTGACATTCTCGAAGAAACCGAACCTGGTCGTGGTGGTGAAATTCAGCTAACCGATGCACTAATGGCAGCTGCTAAAAACCCAGAGCGTGCCGGTGGAGTGCTTGGTGTTGTATTTAGCGGAAGACGTTATGACACCGGGGACAAACTCGACTTCATTAAAGCAACTCTTCGACTAGGTGTCGACAGAGAAGACATTGGCGAAGACCTTCGCTCTTGGCTAAAAGAATTCAACAAAGAAATTTAAGGTAAACGGAATATTTATGGCTTCGAATTTGAACGTAGTTGTCTGCTCTTTCTATACTGCGGATGACTATTACCGTCAGCACGGTGAACGTCTAGCTAAGAAACTCGATGAGCTAGGTGTTGAGTATGTCCTTCGTGAGATTGAAAAGAAAGAGGGAGAGGACTGGGCAGATATTTGTCGCAGAAAAGTTCCCTTCCTAGCTGAGGTTTGTGCAGCTAATCCAGATAAGAAAGTTTTCTGGATGGATGTTGACTGCATGATTCTGGAATTGCCGGAGTACATCTTCAACACTTCAGCAGACATCGTTGGATTCCAAAGAGGCTACTCTTCCCCTACCACCATTGGCTACGGCAACAGATCTAGATTCTGGGAGCCATCATTCTGGGGTGTAAACACAACACCTCTTGCCCGCAAGATGATTGCAGATGCAGCTGAACTTGAGAAGGACTCACCGGTCAAGGCAACTGACGATTACTTCATGGAAGAAGCATGGCGAGCTAACTGCGAGAACATGAGCTTCCAGATCATTCCTTCTAACGCTGTGTTCGGCAGAGGAACTGTGAATGCCGATTCACGAACCGCATTCTTTAAGTTTGGTGCTAGCGGAAACGTTGCAGAGTTCAAGGGCAAGGTTCAACAACACACCAGTGGTTCCGGTGGTAAGCGTCCTAGCCTTCGCAAGAGAGCACTGACCCTAGCCAAGCAGATCGAAAAACTACTTCCTCGTAAGATTTCAGCACGACTGAGACTTCTAGCTGACACCACAGGTATCACAGGAAAACTTACAACTGGTAGTGCAAGCAAAGAGCAGCAGGCACGAAAGAAGATCTCTGATGATCTTCAGTTCTCTGCCCAGGCTGGACAGGTTGAAAAGTTCAACAGCTTGAAGACTGAGTTTGAGAAGAAGTTCCGCCTCACTCAAGCCGAGGTGAACTCCATCGAAGCATCCAAGAGTTTCTTGTATTACTCAAGCAAGCCTTCTGGCTCATCAATCAACCTTGCTTGGTGGGCAAAGCCATTCCCAGGTAACTTCGGAGACTGGCTATCTCCTCTAATCGTTAGCCACTACACAGACAAGAAAGTTATCTTCCAGTCTCCAGTTCGTATGGCTACCAAAGATCACATGATTGGCCTTGGTTCTATCGGAAGATTCATCAAGCCAAACTCTGTCGTTGTTGGAACTGGAATCTCAACTGATGAACTAACTCTTGCTAAGAGTGCTAACTACGTTTCAGTTCGAGGACCTGTTACCGCACGTGTGGTCAAAGAGTCCGGTGGTCCAACTGTTGAAAGCTTTGGTGACCCAGGAGTTCTAATTTCTAGAATCTTCCCTGTTGAAAGAACCAAGACGAACGGAAGAGTTGCTCTGGTTCGTCACTTCACCCACAAACCAATTCCGCTAAAGCTTGAATCAAACATGGACGAGTTAGACATCTTTATGTCCCACCCAGATGACATCAAGGTGTTAGTTGAGACACTCAACCTTTACGACCGTGTTGTCACATCAGCAATGCATATCTTCATCACCTGCCAGTCATATGGAATTCCATGTGCTCTGGTCACATTTGAAGGATTTGAAGATTCAGTTCACGGCAACGGAATCAAGTATGGGGACTACGCTCAAGGTGTTGGTCTTGAATCAATTAGTCCAATTCCAGTTAGTTTGGATTTCCTCAAGGTTGACTTTGAGAACCTAACGACCGATCACAAGATTTCTGACGCAAAGTTAGATGAAGTAGAAGCAGCAATAGTTAAGGGTCTAAGTTACCTTTAGACAAGAAGATCTAAGCGAAGGAAATAAATGTTTTATTTAGTACGAATAGTTCTAAAGACTTTCCTTGCCTTATTCCCTAAGGGTAAGCACCGCAAACAAGCTATTGGTCTAGCTGCTATTGCAACTATCGTTCCTTTATCTCAACTTTTTGTAATTCGAATCTTTAGCAATCTGATTTTGGAAGGAAAGAACAAGCCTTTTGAAATATTGGTTGTTGACTTCGTGCTTGTGCTCAGCCTGTTTGGTCTTTCACATGTTGCCACCTACTGGCAGAAGACTTACCGTGTAAAGGTGTTCAACGAGGCTCTCAACTCAAGACCTGGTGTTCGCAGCAAAATGACTGAATCTTGGGAATGGGCTCTTGCGTTTGAAACCAATAACCTTCTTCACACATTTACCCAGATTCTGGTTCTAGGCACATTCTTCATGGTGGTCAATTGGCAATCAGGTCTAATAAATGTGGCTCTGGTGCTTGGCTCCATGATGATAATCAAATACATGTTCATTAAGCAAACCGCGACTCAAGAGGCATTCGCTCTTGCCCAGAAGAACAAGCAGCCTGTTTCAGCATTTGCAAAGGTGGCAGCTCGAATCAAGTCTGCTGAAATGGGAACTCTTGTTGCTAACGGCGCATTCGTTATCTCGCTAACCGCACTTCTACTCTTCAGCGTTCAAGGAACCCTTGCTCCTGCGGATGCGGTCATGCTCTTCCTTGGTTTCCGTATGCAAAACAACAACCTAGGACTAACCAGCGGATCACTCATGAGATTTGCTAGAGCCAAGACTCTTAGCGAAAGTGGAGCTAAAGGTAAGCCTGCAAAAATTGATGATGAAGACGAGTTGGGCTAAACCCACCGATGGTGTCTCTAACCTTCGGATACAGCACACTTGCTAACCGTTTATCAAACATCCAACTACCTGATCTTTCCCAGCATCCAGATTGGGACGTTCTCATCACAGTTCAAAGTGGCTCTGCCAATGCACCGACTGAAGCCGAACTGGCTAAAGCACCTACTGGTAAGAATGTTGAATTGCTATCTTTCCCAGGAGTTGGGGTTACTAAACTTCGTAACCAAGTGCTTAAGAACGCCAAGGGTAAGTACGTAATCTTCTCTGATGATGACATCACCTTTGATCAAAAGGGAATAGAAGAAGCTATCTCCTACCTTCAAAGAACTGGTGCTGGACTTGTCCTAGGTCAGGCGATTGATGAAACAGGGTCTCTACGTAAGTCCTATCCGAGCCAAGTGGAACAACTAAACAAGTTCAACAGTGCTAAGGCTGCTACCTACGAAATGATTGTTGATCTTGAACAGGTCACAGCTGCCGGAGTCCTATTTGATGAGAACTTTGGTGCCGGAGCAGAGGCTACTTACCTAGGAGATGAATACATCTTTATCTGCGATCTAGTATCTGCAGGTGTTCGCTGTGACTTTGTGCCTATCGTCCTTGCGTCGCACCCAACTGTTAGTTCAGGAAGCGGCTGGGGAACAGACAGAGACCGCATCGCCAGGGCTCTTATCTTTGATCGTGCCTTCAAGGGCAACAGAACCCTGCCCTTCATGGCTAGAGCTGCTTTCGGGCTCAGAAAAGTGGGTAAAGAGCTAACCTTCGGAAGCTACCTTCGTTTCATTTTCAAGCGATAGATACCCTGAAAAGTTCCTGAATAGCACCGAAATCAAGGGACCTTTTCCCTCTTTAATTCTTAGTCCTTGGGGTTAGACTTCTATAAACCTTGCGTTTTGTGCGAAACGCTTAGCTCCGAAGGGCACCTTGTTTCGCAACGTAACCTCTTTACAAATTGGCTAATCTGCGAACCTAGGACCTTTCAAATCAAGTGGTCACTAGTTAGGTAAAGAACATGAATACGAGTAAAAAGACCTTCGCAGCAATTTTGCTTGCTTCACTTACTATCGGAATTCTTGGCATAGATGCCAACGCACTTACTCCTGTAACCAAGGCAACCAAGGTAGCGGTTGTGACCACAGCTACTTCTGCGACTATTACTTGGAACCCATTTGCCAAAGGTAAGGTTACCGGCATCAAGATTGTTGCTGCCAACGGTTCAAAGAAAACAACTAAGACTCTTTCAGCAACAGCTAAGTCATATAGATTCACTGGTTTGTATCCGAACTCCACTTACGTGTTTAGCGTTTACGGAGTTAAAGGAACTTCTTCTTCTGCAGCAGTAGTTGTGAGAACCAAGACCAAAGTATTTTTGTGGGACAACACCATTTTCTTTGGTCAACCTGATGACATGATGATTGGCCAAGCAGATCAGATTCTGTACGCCCTTCCTACTGGTGGTGAAGCAAACTTCACTACTACCACTCCTACTATTTGTTCAGTGGTGAAAGTAAATGACATTACCTATCTACGACCTGTTGCAGAAGGTGAATGCTCAGTATCTGCAGATAGCCCTGGCAACAGCCAATACAAGCCAGCTCCTGCCGTAACTAGAAATGTGTCAATCTCCATTCCTATGGGATCACTTGAAAAGACGTTGCTATGGTCAGAGGAGTTTGATGGAGAAGCAGGTGCTGGTCCATCAGCGGATAACTGGGTAATTGAAACTGGAGACGGCTGTAATGCTGCTCCTGGTTGTGGTTGGGGAAACCAAGAATCACAGGCTTATGCAGCATGTGCTCTGAAGCAAAATGGTAGCGGCATCATGACAATCACTGCTTCAACAAAAGCAGCAGAGCCTAGTTGCACACTAAACAAGAACTGGACCAGCGGTAAGTTCACTACCCAAGGTAAGCAGCACTTCACCTACGGCTACTTTGAAGCACGTATGAAGATGCCGGCTGGTGGAGGAACATGGCCTGCATTCTGGACCCTGGCAAGCAACATCAGTACTGTGCCATGGCCTAGATCAGGTGAGCTGGACATTATGGAGTACGCGGGAAACACCCCAACAAAATCAACTTCAGCTGCTCACTACGCAAACTCTTTGGGATTGCACGAATACAAGATGGGCTCTCAGGTTCACACATCTTCTCTATCAACCGAATTCCACAACTATGGAATGCTATGGACACCTAACCAAGTTACTTTCACCTTTGATGGTGAACCGCATTTCGTATTGAAGAAGTCTGATACTGGGCTAGCTAACTGGCCATTTGGACCAACTGCAGCTGGTGTTCACCCGAAGATGTACTTGATTTTGAACCTTGCTATGGGTGGAACCTACGGTGGCCGCATCGCAGGTGGATACACCAAGGCATACTTCGATATTGATTACGTTCGCTACTACAGCGTCAATGGTTACGGTACCGCTCCTACCAACAACTAATTACTGAATTAGTTTTGAGGGAAGCCTAGGTTGATTCCGCCGTGGCTTGGATCAAGCCATCTGCTGGTTACTGTCTTCTCTCTTGTGAAGAAGTGCACACCCTGCATACCGTGAGCTTTAGTGTCTCCAAAGAGCGAACTCTTGAACCCACCAAATGAATAGTAAGAAACAGGAACAGGGATAGGAACGTTGATTCCGATCATTCCTACCTCTACTTCATTCTGGAACTTTCTAGCAGCTCCACCATCATTTGTGAAGATTGCTGTTCCGTTTCCATAAGCTCCGCTGTTGATTAGCTCTAGTCCCTCTTCATAGCTTGCAACTCTCACAACAGAAAGAACAGGGCCAAAGATTTCGTCTTTATAAACTCTTGAAGATGTTGGAACCCTATCGATAAGAGTTGGTCCAAGCCAGAATCCGTTAGCATCTCCATCTACTTCAATGCCTCTGCCGTCAACAACTACAGTTGCTTTATCTTCAATGGCAATGTCGATATAGGTGGCAACTTTGTCTCTGTGTTCTTTGGTTACTAGTGGTCCCATGTCACAGTTTCTAGTTCCATCGCCAACCTTGAGAGTCTTCATTCTAGATTGAATCTTTGCAACAAGTTCATCAGCAATAGGTTCCACCGCAACCACAACAGAGATTGCCATGCAACGCTCTCCAGCTGAACCAAAGCCTGCGTTGATTGCTGAATCGGCTACCAAATCTAGATCTGCATCAGGAAGCACGAGCATGTGGTTCTTAGCTCCACCAAGTGCTTGAACTCTCTTTCCGTGAGCAGTGCCTGTTTCATAAACATATTTAGCAATAGGAGTTGAACCAACAAAGCTGATTGCTTGGACTTCACGGTTTGTCAGAAGCTCATCAACTGCTACTTTGTCTCCCTGAAGCACATTGAAGACTCCGTCAGGTAGTCCTGCTTCTTTCAGTTTCTCTGCCATCCAAATAGCAGCAGAAGGATTCTTTTCTGAAGGCTTTAGAACAACTGTGTTTCCCGCTGCCAAAGCAATTGGGAAGAACCACATTGGCACCATTGCAGGGAAGTTGAACGGGCTAATGATTCCAACAACTCCAAGAGGTTGTTTGATTGAGTAAACGTCAATAGATGTTGAGACTGATTCGCTATAAGAACCCTTTAGGTGAGACGCCATTCCAGTTGCATACTCAACAACTTCTAGTCCTCTGGTTACTTCTCCCAAGGCATCAGGCAGAGTCTTGCCGTGCTCTTGAGTGACAATCGCTGCCAACTCTTGCTTTGAAGCGTTAAGAATCTCCCTGAAGTTGAACATGATCTGCTGACGCTTGGTCAGTGAGGTGTCTCGCCAATCTGGGTAAGCATCGCTTGCGGCTTGGATAGCAGCTTTAGCATCTTTGGTTTCAGCCAGAGACACTTCCCTGATTACCTCTCCTAGGGCTGGGTTATAGACCTTACCAGCTCTTGATGATGAGTTAGCTGCTAGAGAGCCATTGATGAAGTGCATGACTGTGGTCATGGTTTATTCCTTAGTTTTTGATTGTTTTGCCCAGGGCTAATACTTTGAATCCTGCTGATTGCCACTTCACTACATCGAGAACATTTCTGCCGTCAATAATGAACTTGTTGTTTATCCCAACAATGGTGCTTGGATCTAGCTCACGGTAATCTTGCCACTCTGTTGCTAGAACCACTGCATCCATTGAACTGAATGACTTCAGCAGATCTTGTTCAGTTGCAAGCTCAGGATGCTTCTTGTTGACTCCTGGCAGAGCAATTGGGTCATGCACCATGACAATTGCTCCAATTTTCTTGAGTAGCAAAGCGATCTCAAGAGCTGGTGAGTCTCTAACATCATCACTGTCAGGTTTGAAAGCAGCACCTAGAACTAGAACTGCTTTACCTTCAAGAGTTCCTAGTTCCTTAGTCAACATGTTTAGAACACGCTGTCTTCTTCGAATGTTAATCTTGTCAATCTCTTTTAGATAAGCAACTGATTCCCCAACACCAAGTTCTTCGGCTCTAGCCATTAGAGCTCG
>JBJOQP010000019.1:0-12877 GCA_046049845.1 Actinomycetota bacterium | reverse complement strand
TGTCCATGTCCTTGGCAGCTGAAGACGTATCGATGTGACCTAGAAGAGGTCCTGTGTTTTTGAGACAGGCTGCTCCAAAATCTGCAATTGACTCTTTGGAATACTCAAGGTCTTCTGCGCTGGCGTAGTCGTATGGAGATTGCCCGTAGTAGAAGTCGTAAAGGTCTTTATCGTTGTAACACTTCACAGCAGAGCTCTGCCCCACTCCTCTAGGGTCAAAGCCAACTATGTTGTACTCAGCTCGAAGTCCTTCTGTACCAAGTGAATCTAAATACTCAGTCACCCACTCTCTACCGCTTGAGCCAGGACCACCTGGATTCATAAGTAGGTAAGGGGCATTCTCAGGATCAGATGCTGGGTTGATGGCTACAGCAATCTTGATTGCTCCATCTTCTGGCTTTTCCCAATTCAAAGGAACTTGGACAAACCCACATCTAGCCTCAGCATTATTTCCTTCACAGTCACTCCAAAGTGGTTTCTGATCGTAGAACTCTTGGAGATTCGCTGGGGCGTCAACTTCCTGAGATGAATTAGGTGATGGCTTGCTGGATTCAAAAACTGAAGGAAAAATTATGCTGGTTGCCGCAACGACACCTGCAACAACGCTCAGAGTCAAGACGGTTGTATTGAAGCGACTCATTTTGAAGCCTTTCTTCTGAAGGACACGGCTAGTGAATCTAGTAGGTAGGTATCTCTAACGTTTCTTTCCATTCGGTAGCGAACCTTCTCAATCTCTTCGATGTTGTGGATCGATTGAGCCTGTGTGCTCTCGTTAGCCAACTTAGTAATTTCCTGAACTAAGTCAACGTTGATAAGTGGTTCGCCTGCTCCAAGCTGAACAGTAAGCACATCTCTATACAAACCCATAAGGTCAATCAGAATACGATCGAGGCCATCACGTTTAGATCTTGTCGCTCTTCTTTTCTGAGATTCTTCTAATCTTCTGAGCTGTGCACGCGAACTTGGGTTTAGCTTGCTCTCTTCGCTCACGCCTAGAGAAAGGAATAGTTCTTTACGTTCGGCCTCATCTTGTTCGGCAGTTAGCTGCGCTCCATCGCTCTCTGCGAGTTTTGCTAATACTTCTGAAACCGCCATAGCCGATGGAATATCTGTGATGGAAAGGACTGCCTTAAGGGCTTGCGATCTTCTATCTCTCGCCCCAGCGTTACTTGCCAATCTTCTTGCCATTCCAACATGGCTTTGAGCCTGAGCAGCGCTCTGTTGGGCTAACTCGACACCAATCCCATACTTCTCAACAAGGAGTTGAGCAACTGCTTCGACGGTTGGCACTTTTAGCTGAACGCGACGAACTCTAGACCGGATAGTTGGTAGTAGGTCAGCCTCACTAGGAGCACAAATCATCCAGATTGTTCCCTTAGGCGGCTCTTCCAAAGACTTAAGAAGCAGATTGCTTGTTCGCTCAGACATGCGATCGGCATCTTCAATAACCATAATTCGGTACTTACCGATTGCAGGCATCTGTATAGATTTCTCGATGAACTCGGTTACTTCGTCGATGCTGATTAGAACTCGGTCTGTGTTGAGAACCTGAACATCAGGATGATTCTTGGATTGAATCATCTGGCATGAATTGCAACTTCCACAACCACCCTCCGCACACAAAAGAGCTGCCGCAAAGGCTAGGGCAAGTTGAGATCGACCCGATCCTGGCGGACCTGTGAAGAGCCAAGCGTGATGCACTTCGCTCTCATTTTGAATTGCACCTAAAAGTTGGTCGACAGCCTCGGGTTGGGAAACTACATCTCTGAAAACTTTTGGTGGCGTGAGCATCTGTTTAGATAAGTCCAGCTACTCGTTGACGAATTACTTCTTGCATCTGATCAACAGTTACCGAAGCATCAATCACTAGGAACCTATTTGGCTCAGCATTGGCAAGGTCTAGGTAGGCAGATCTAACTGTTTCGAAAAACTCTGTCTTTTCTTTCTCTAGACGATCTGGCTCAGTTCCGGAAGTATTTCTTCTGGCTCTAGCTTGATCAGCTGGAAGGTCAAGAAGAACTGTCAGATCAGGAAGTAGCCCTCCAACAGCCCAGAGAGATAAATCTCTAACTTCGGTGCGAGACAGATCCCTGCCAGCTCCTTGGTAAGCAACAGAAGAATCGAAATAGCGATCAGTGATGACTATCTTTCCTTCTTGAAGCGCGGGACGAATCTTGCTAGCAACGTGGTGAGCTCTGTCTGCGGCGAATAGTGCTGCTTCTGCTCGAGGAGCTAAATCACCTTTGTGATGAAGAAGAATCTTTCTGATTTCAATTCCAACATCAGTTCCCCCAGGTTCTAGGGTTCGAACGACATCTTTGTTTTGCTCCTGGAGCCAAGCTTCTAAAAGGTCTGCCTGTGTGGATTTACCAACACCATCGATACCTTCAAATGAAATAAAGAGTCCGGCCATTAGCTGGATTTCTTTCTAGTTCCACCCTTTTTAACAGTTCTCGCTGGAGCAACACTCTTACGTCCTGCCTTTGAAACCTTCGGAGCAGCGACACCTGGCTCAAGCCCGAGCTTCTCTCTTCGGATTGCAAGCAATTCGAATGCACGCTCAGGAGTCAATTCATCTAGTGGCTCATCTTTAGGAACAGTTGCGTTTAGAACACCGTCTGTAACGTAAAGTCCGAACTGCCCTGACTTAGCAACAACATTGGTCTTCGCTGCTGGGTCTTCACCGAATTCCTTTAGTGGAGTAGCGGCTGTTCTGCGTCCTCCGTACTTAGGTTGAGCAAATATCTCTAGAGCACCAGCAAGGTCCAAATCAAAAATTTGCTCTTCTGCCTGAAGGCTTCTAGATTCTTTTCCTTTGAGCATGTAAGGACCGAACTTACCGTTTTGAGCGGTGATGTCGATGCCTGTTTCTGGATCCTGTCCAATGACTCTAGGTAGAGATAGAAGCTTGAGCGCAACATCGAGATCGATTGATTCTGCTGACATTGTTTTGAATAGCGAAGCAGTCTTAGGTTTGTCGGCTGCTGGGTCGTCAATCAAAACGTATGGGCCGTATCTTCCATCCTTGAACAAAATGTTGTGTCCTGAAGCTGGATCAACACCAAGGATTCGGTCCTGCAGAATCGGCGCTTCGATCAGCTCATGAGCCTTTTCAAGTGTTAGCTCGTCAGGAGCAAGGCCTTCAGGAATGTTGATGATTCTGCGACCATTCTCATCCGCACCTTCTGCATTAGGTTCGATGTAAATCTCCATGTAAGGGCCAAACTTACCTGTGCGAAGAGTAATTCCATCACCAAGGTCCAGTGAGTTCAGGGCCTTTGGATCAATGTCACCAATGTTCTCAACTACGCTGTGGAGCCCAGGGTTGTCGCCTGCACCAAAGTAGAACTGCTTTAGCCATTCACTACGTTCGATGTTGCCATTAGCAATCTCATCTAGGTCTTCTTCCATTCGAGCTGTGAATGCATAGTCCACTAGTCGTGACACATTCTCTTCAAGGAAACGAATGACAGTGAACGCAATCCACTCTGGAACTAGAGCTTGGCCTCTCTTGACCACGTAGCCTTTGTTCAAAATATTGCTGATGATAGCTGCATAGGTTGAAGGTCGGCCGATGCCTTCTTCTTCGAGAGCCTTCACAAGGCTTGCTTCTGTGTAGCGAGGAGGAGGTGAAGTCTGGTGGTTCTTAGCATTTACTTCTAGAACCTTTAGATTCTGTCCAACAGCTAGGTTAGGAAGTTTACTTTCCTTCTCGGTTGAGTCTTCCTCGTTACGGCTTTCATCTTGGCTCTCTTCGTAGGCAGCCATGAATCCGCGGAAAGTGACAACGGTTCCGCTGGCTGTGAATTCAGCGCGATCACCGTTAGCAAGAGGGAAGATAGCGATTTTTGCTGTGGTGGTTGAAACCTTTGCGTCCTGCATCTGGCTTGCAATGGTTCGCTTCCAGATCAAGTCATAAAGGTCAAATGCTCTACCCGATAGTTCACCAGTTAGTTCGCTTGGCTTTCTGAAAATCTCACCGGCTGGACGAATCGCTTCGTGAGCTTCCTGAGCATTCTTGTTCTTGCCCTGGTAAATACGTGGAGCGCTTGCCACAAATTCTTCACCAAACATTTCCTTAGCCTGGGTTCTGGCTGCAGTAATTGCCTGGGTAGAAAGTGTTGGAGAGTCAGTTCTCATATAGGTGATGTAACCCTCTTGGTAGAGAGACTGAGCAACATCCATGGTTTGCTTAGCTGAAAGTCTCAACTTACGAGAAGCTTCCTGCTGCAGAGTAGAAGTTGTGAATGGTGCAGCTGGTCTTCTAGTCGAAGGTTTTGCTTCAACTGAAATAACTTCGACAGGAACATTCGGAGCCTTTATAGCCTCAGCGAGTGCAGTTGCCTTCTCTTCATCAAGAAGAAGAACCTTTGCAACTAGTTCACCCTTGTCGTTGAATGAATCACCTGTTGCAATTCTCTGACCGTTATAAGTGTGCAGTTTTGATTCAAAAGTTGGTTCGCCTGATTTCTCAGTGTCAAACAGTGCTTTGATGTCGAAGTACGCTCCAGAAACGAATGCCATACGTTCACGTTCACGTTCTACAACTAGTCGAACAGCAGGTGACTGTACTCGACCCGCACTCAGACCTCTAGCGACCTTGCGCCAAAGAACAGGTGAAATCTCATATCCGTATAGACGGTCAACTACACGACGTGTCTCTTGAGCTTCGACTAGATCATCATCGATTGCTCTGGTATTTGCTACCGCAGCCTGAATTGCTTCCTTGGTGATTTCGTGGAAGACCATTCGGTGAACTGGAACCTTTGGCTTCAGCACATCCAGTAGATGCCAAGCAATTGCTTCACCCTCACGGTCCTCATCAGTTGCGAGGTAAAGTTCATCTGCATCTTTTAGAGCCGATTTGAGCTCAGAAACTGTCTTGTTCTTGCCCGGTGAAATGGCGTAGTAAGGCTTGAAATCGTCTTCAACGTCGATTGAGAACTTACCGATTGTGCTCTTCTTCTTCAGTTCCGGTGGCAGGTCTTTAAGGTCAATTAGATCCCGAATGTGGCCCACAGAAGCGAGTACGCGGAACTCATCCCCGAGGTACTTGGCAATGGTTTTAGCCTTTGCCGGTGACTCAACGATGACTAACTTTGAACCTGAACTCACGAATCTCCTTGCTTGTGGTGCCTAACCCGGTGTTGCCCGAGCTTGAACTCTTTGTACTATACCCATAACTTCCGTACGCACACTTATATAGAGGTCTAAATTGACTTTATGGCATTTCTCTAGCGTCCCGCCAAATTCCTTCACAATCTCCTCAGCAGTTTCGCAGGGAAAGCCTGTCGCCAAGCCCCTGAGAACATCCTCTCCAGCAATGACTGCGTTGTCCGCTTGGGCCTGAAGCCTAGCAATTGCAAGGCTCTGGGTTGTAAATCCCAAGGACGTTGTCATTATTCCCAAAACCATGAAAATCAGGCCTAATCCCAGCACTGAACCGGATCCAACCTCGCTAAATGCCTTCATAAACCACCTTTTCTCGCACATTGAACTTCCTTGAGTTCAATGGGGAAGGTGGCTCCAAAGGCGGTAATTTCATGTCTCTGAGCAACTTCCAAGCAGATAGACAGTTCACTAAAGCTCGTTTCGAAAGCCGTGTCTGAACCCAATCCGGCCTGCGCGATCAGTTCCGAGACCAACAGCTCTGACTCCCCTCTGGCCAATGCCCTGGAACCTTCAGCGGCTATTTCGACCAAGGCGATTCTGCTTGACTGCAAAGCCAGAACTGCCAAGGCGAAATAGAGAACGAGAAGAACTCCTGGGAGGACTACTGCGAATTCGGCAGTTACCGAACCTTGTTCGGCTAAGCCGCACCGTTCACGGTCAGAGCAGACTTCACAAGATCTAAGAGCATTTGCCTTACCTCGGGACTTCGAAGAATTGTGAGCAGTAAGCCTGCAAAGCCAACAGCTGCCAAGGTAATAATTGCGTACTCGGCGGTGCTTGCACCACACTCGTCTAACCAGATTGCTTTCATTGTTTTTGTTTCCTTTCAATTTGATTCCAGCGTTGTGACCATTAGTGGAACTATCGCCAAGAACACGAATGCGGGTAAGACCCCAAGTCCTAATGGGAGCATCAATCGAATCCCTAGTTTCTCGATTTTCACTTCAGTTGTTAGAAGGGCATCATCTTGCATGGACTTTGCCTGCTTACGCAAGAGATTGATGGCTCTAGCCCCCTTTTGCTCGACTAACTGAGATACCTGCTGCAACGCTTTAAGTTCCACAGAACTAGGAGAGCTCTGCAAGATCTCCTTATAAATGCTTTCTGCTCGCTGATGAGCTTTATAAAAATTTGCCCCGCCTGACATCTCTAGCGAGATTCCCAAAAGTAGGAATCCGAGGATGCTCTCCTCGGGCTTCGCTCTTTTGAGAAGGCTAGAAGAAATAACTTTGGAGATTAGCAGTAACGCGACTCCAACTGCGATGCTCACCAAAACAATTGGTCGTTGATTTATTGAATCTAGAACTCCCCAACCCAAGAACTGAGCCATGGCCAGAATTAGAACTGGAAGCCAGAGCATCAACCGCGCCGTGGACTTGGGGCTGGCGTGAGCAATCTCAATTCTTTGAAATGCTCGCTCTCTCGCTTGAAAGAGTTCAGCTACATATTCCATTTCATCCGCTACACCAGCCCCAGCATCTTTAGCAACCGCTAGCAGATACTTCAGGCCCAATGAATGTTTTGAAACTCCTTGGATTTCTTTGAGCGACTGATCTAGGCTGACTCCAGCTTTGAGAAGCCCCGCCAACTTTGTAAGGACTAGTGAGTCAGACATTTGGGATTCTGAACCTCTCTATGGCGGTAACTGCTCTTCTGCCATTTAGTCTCTGCACTTGAATTACCCAAGAAAGTGCACTTGAAACTAGGAGTCGGCTGAACTCGCTTGATGCACCAGTACCAACCAGGATTGCCAACATCCTTGGCCACACATCTTCTATTGAGTTGGCATGCAAAGTGAAACCTGAACCACTGTGACCTGTGTTCATAGCTTGGAGTGAAACTAAGAGTTCCTCTCCCCTGGCTTCACCAACCACGATCCGATCCGGTCTCATTCTTAGTGCTTCGCGAACCAACTGACCGAGACTAATTTCACCGATGCCTTCATGATTGGCAGAGCGAGTAATTAGTGCAACGCTATTTCCTTCTAGAGAGAGCTCTGCTGCGTCTTCGATGGTTATCACTCTCTCTTGAGACACCTCTCCCAACATTGCATTGAGCAATGTTGTTTTACCCGAGCCAGTTCCTCCGATAACTACAAAATTCTCTCGACTCCTAGATATCTGAAGAAGTAATTCATGCTGCTCTTCTGTGATGGCTGACTTGTTTGCAAGATCTCGAAGTGTGAGCGCTGCTAGAGAATGTCGTCTAATCGACACTTGAGTCCTCTTAGAGCACTCCCCACCTAATACGGCGTGAATACGTAAGAGGCCATATTCCGAGTTGATGCTTACCTCAGAAACAGGTTTGGCAATGTCTAATCGAGAGCCATTGTTTCCTAGAAGAGCTCTAGCCCAGTGTTCTACTCCAGCTTCGTCGGCAAACGGATTTGAAGCTTTCTCCAATACCCCAACCCGTTCAACCATCAGAGACACGTGGCCATCAAGTAACACATCTGTGACTTTAGGGTCTTCTAGGAATTCTCGGATGAGATCAAGTTCGGACATGGCTCAATGATGAAGGGCTTGGTGTAGGTGGATGTTTGATGTCCATGATTTGGGGAGAAAGAGGCCCCATGATGCCTGTGTAAAACACCCGTTAAATTAAGGGGCCCCGGTCTCTGGGGGGAGTGACCGGGGCCGGTGATACATGATTGGGGGAATCGATGTATCACAGGTCAGCCGAAGCTGACTGGATAATCATAACAACTTTTATTGTTCGGTAAATAGGTGAGATTGAAAAATTTAGAGGAGTTTTGCAGGATCCCCAGAGCCTAAGAATATAGGTTGGTCTTTCATAATCTCGTATTCCTGGTCAGTGAAGAGCCTTGACCTTGTAAGGAATCTCTTGCCCGTAGGCGACTCCAAGGAGAACCCACTGCCTCGTCCTGGGACGGCATCTATTGTCAGATGTGTGTGTCTCCAAAGTTCGAACTGCTCCAAGGACATGTAGACCGGAATGGGCTGTTCTATGCCCTCGACGTCAACTGTTTCAACAAGGACGTCGCTGCCGCCAACTCTGAACTCCCCTGCTGGATAACACATTGGTGCTGAGCCATCGCAACAGCCTCCAGACTGGTGAAACATTAGTCCGGCTGGGTTTCTCTTGTAGAGCTCAATCAAAAGTTCTTGAGCCTCTTTAGAGAATTCAACTCTCTTTACTGCATCAACTTTAGACATCTCGCCTTCCAAGTGTTGAAGTGGGGAGCCACAATAAAGTGACTCCCCACTAATCTAAATCATCGATTTAGAAGAAGCCAAGCTTGCTTTCAGAGTATGAAACAAGCAGGTTCTTAGTCTGCTGGTAGTGATCCAACATCATCTTGTGTGTCTCGCGACCGATACCGGATGACTTGTAACCACCGAAGGCGGCGTGAGCTGGGTAAGCGTGGTAGCAGTTAGTCCATACGCGTCCAGCTTGAATCTCGCGACCTGCTCGGTAGGCGGTGTTCATGTGTCTTGTCCAAACACCTGAACCCAATCCATAGAGAGTGTCGTTAGCGATTTCCATAGCCTGTTCGAAACCATCGAACTTAGCAACAGAAACAACTGGGCCGAAGATTTCTTCCTGGAAGATACGCATGTTGTTTGTACCCTCGAAGATTGTTGGCTCTACGTAGTAACCACCAGATAGTTCGCCACCTAGGTCTGCTCGCTTGCCGCCAAGAAGCAGCTTCGCACCTTCAGCAAGACCGATGTCGATGTAGCTCAAGATCTTCTCAAGCTGGTCGTTAGACGCCTGAGCACCCATCATGGTGTTTGTGTCTAGTGGGTTGCCCATAACGATCTTCTTTGTTCTTTCGATTACATCACCTAGGAACTTGTCGTAAATCGGAGCATCGATAAGAGCACGTGAAGGACAGGTACATACTTCACCCTGGTTCAATGCAAACATTGTGAAACCTTCTTGACACTTGTCATAGAAAGCATCGTCGTGATCTGCAATGTCTCTGAAGAAGATGTTAGGGCTCTTACCACCTAGCTCAAGAGTTACAGGAATGATGTTGTCTGATGCATACTGCATGATCAAGCGACCTGTTGTGGTCTCACCGGTGAAGGCAATCTTTGAGATTCTTCTTGAAGAAGCCAAAGGCTTACCTGCTTCAACACCGAAACCATTCACGATGTTTAGAACACCTGCAGGAAGAAGATCTGCAATGAGTTCCATCACGTAAAGAATCGATACTGGAGTCTGCTCTGCTGGCTTTAGAACAACACAGTTTCCAGCAGCTAGAGCTGGCGCAAGTTTCCAGACAGCCATCAAGATTGGGAAGTTCCAAGGAATGATTTGTCCAACAACACCTAGCGGCTCGTGGAAGTGGTAGGCCACTGTGTCGTGATCTAGTTCACCCAGCGTTCCTTCTTGAGCACGAAGTGCACCTGCGAAGTAGCGGAAGTGATCAATTGCGAGAGGAATATCTGCAGCAAGAGTTTCTCTAACTGCTTTTCCGTTTTCCCAAGTTTCAGCAACCGCAATCTTCTCTAGATTGGTCTCCATGCGATCTGCGATTCTGAGGAGGATGTTAGCTCTTTCAGTAGCGCTGGTCTTACCCCAGGTCTTGAATGCTGCGTGAGCTGCATCCAGAGCTAAGTCGATGTCTGCAGCGTTGCCTCGAGCAACTTCACAGAACACCTTGCCAGTTACTGGGGTGATGTTTTCAAAGTATTCGCCTGATGTTGGCTTTACGTACTGGCCACCGATCCAGTGGTCGTAGCGTGGGCGGAACTCGACAATACTGCCGGCTGATCCAGGGGCTGCGTAAACAGTCATGTGTTATCTCCTTTGATGAACAATTGGTCCCGCACCTGTTGTGCGGGTATTCATCGTCAAACTACTCCTGCCTAGCCATAGCCAACACGTCAAACATGCAGTACTGCCCGTTTATTACGGTTTAGTAGAGGTTTGCACCTAGCCATTTGTATAGGTGCTTGGTTTTGATAACTTTGGGCTATGGCTAACGATGCTAGATCAGATGTCCCGCTAGGTAGACGCATGCCAAATGCTAAAACCCGGGTAGTTGTCGCTGACAGAAATGTAATTACCAGGGTTGGAATCAGGGCTATTCTCGAGAGAACTACCGGGACAGCGGTTATCGCAGAAGCAACCACCTACGAAGCAGTGCTGGACGCTGTTGATGAACATGGACCGGATGTCTTGGTTATTGACCTAGACCTTGGTGATGACACAACCAGAGGACTTCATCTCTGCCAAGAAATCTCCGAGCGATTCCCGACTACCAAGGTGTTAGTTCTGAGCCAAACACTTAGCGAGTTTGTAGTTGTAGATGCACTACGCCGCGGAGCGACAGGCTTTTTGATTAAGGATGAGCTCAAAGCAGATGAGCTTCAAAAAGCAGTTCAAAATGTTCAGCTTGGCGAAACAGTATTAGGAAAAGGCGTGGGTAATGTTATTGCTCGTAGCCTAGGTTCAAGTGTGACTACCGAAAGACTTTCTGATCGCGAATTAGAAATAGCTCAACTACTTGCACATGGTCTAACTAACAAAGAAGTTTCAAACAAGCTTTTCATCAGCGAGAGCACTGTAAAATTCCACATCCACAACGCTTCTAAGAAAGTTAATGCACACAACAGAACAGAATTAGTTCACAAAGCATCGCTCTTAGGTTTCATTACAAACTAGAAAAATCTTTTATAACGAAAACGCTAATTATTTACGCATAAAGAAATTTAAAGTATTTAGCCGTATACAATCACGGCTATGACTAGCAATTCAAAACAAGAACTTTACGATGCCGCTAAGACAGACAGACTAGGTTTCTGGGCAGCACAAGCAAACCAACTCAGCTGGCACAAACCATTCACAAAAACTCTTGATTGGTCCAATCCCCCATTTGCTAAATGGTTCGAAGATGGACAAATCAACGCAAGCTTCAACTGCTTAGACAGACATGTTCTAGAAGGCAGAGGAGAAAGAACTGCGATTCTGTTTGAAGGTGAGCCAGGAGACACAAAGTCTTATACCTATGGCGAGCTACTTGCCGAAACCAAGAAAGCGGCGAATGCTCTTCTTGATCTCGGAGTTCAATCGGGAGATCGTGTGGCAATCTACATGCCAATGATTCCTGAAACAGTTATCGCAATCTTGGCTGTTGCTCGTATCGGCGCTATTCACAGCGTTGTCTTTGGTGGATTTAGTGCTGATTCGCTTAGAAGCAGAATCAACGATGCTCAAGCAAAGCTAGTTATCACAGCTGATGGAGGCTTTCGTAAAGGTAAAGCCCATGCATTGAAAGAAGCAGTTGACCAAGCTCTCCAAGATGACAGCTGCCCATCAATTGAACATGTCTTGGTTGTTCAAAGAACCAAGGCAGATGTTGCTATTTCAGCAAGAGATGTCTGGTGGCACGATGCTCTAGCCAAGGCAAATCCTGAGCACGAGGCTCAAGGCTTTGATTCAGAACACCCGCTCTTCATTCTTTACACATCTGGAACAACTGGAAAACCTAAAGGAATTCTGCACACCACAGGGGGCTACCTAACCGGAGCATCTTATTCTCACCGAACAGTATTTGACCTGCAGAGTGAAACCGATGTGTACTGGTGCACAGCTGATGTCGGTTGGATAACCGGTCACAGCTACGTGGTTTATGGCCCGCTCGCTAACGGTGCTACTCAGGTGATTTATGAAGGAACTCCTGACTCCCCTAACTTTGAACGTTGGTGGGAAATCATTGCTAAATACAAAGTAAGTATTTTCTATACCGCTCCAACAGCCATTAGAACATTCATGAAGATAGGCAGATCAGTAGTTGATGGCCATGATCTAAGTTCACTTCGCGTTCTTGGTTCTGTGGGTGAACCAATCAACCCTGAAGCCTGGCACTGGTATAACGAAGTCGTTGGTGGTTCTAGATGCGAGATAGTTGACACCTGGTGGCAAACAGAAACTGGTTCAATCATGATCTCGCCTATTCCTCATGCCTTCCAGACCAAGCCTGGTTCAGCTCAGCGAGCACTTCCTGGAATAACAGTGGGCATTGTTGATGAAAACGGAGTTCCAGTTATGAAGACCGATGACGGCAGTGAAGCTGGTTACCTAACCATCGATGAACCTTGGCCAAGCATGCTTCGTGGAATCTGGGGCGACCCAGAAAGATACGTAGAGACTTACTGGTCAAGATTCGAAGGTAAGTACTTCGCTGGCGATGGAGCTCGCTATGACGAAGACGGAGACATTTGGTTGCTTGGTCGTATTGACGATGTCATCAAGGTTTCAGGTCACAGACTTTCAACTGCTGAAATTGAATCTGCTCTTGTCGAACACCACTGGGTTGCTGAAGCCGCTGTCGTTGGAGCAAAAGATGAAATCACAGAACAAGCAGTCGTTGCATTTGTAATTCTTCGTCAGGACGAACTTGGTGATGCACCTAATGAAGAAGAAATTGGTAA
Source organism: Actinomycetota bacterium (assembly GCA_046049845.1). Taxonomy (GTDB): domain Bacteria; phylum Actinomycetota; class Actinomycetes; order Actinomycetales; family Microbacteriaceae; genus Rhodoluna. Next base: position 299 of record JBJOQP010000019.1, on the reverse strand, counting down.
AGTCCTTCGCTCATGGGTATCTGAAAAGATTGGTGCAATTGCAAGACCTCGTCAAATCATGGTTGTATCTGAACTTCCTAAGACAAGGTCAGGAAAAATCATGCGACGACTTCTTAAAGATGTTGCCGAAGGCAGACCTGTTGGCGACACAACAACACTTGCTGACTCATCTGTGATGAATGCCATCAACGACAAGCTACACGATGGTGCTAACGACTAGTTGAACTCAACAATCAGTTCGACTTCAACAGGTGCATCAAGAGGAAGAACTGCAACACCAATGGTTGATCTTGCGTGAA
>JBJOQP010000018.1:0-13391 GCA_046049845.1 Actinomycetota bacterium | reverse complement strand
GACTAAAGACCTATAAATTCGAGGATTTGCCTTACACAGAGGCTAATTTGAGGGCTGACAGCAGTCTTTTGCCAGAAGTCAGCCAGATTGGCGATGGCGGCATCATGGACCGCATCTGGGGTAAGCCAGCTCTAACCATCATCGGAATTGACGTCCCATCGGTAGCAATGTCCTCAAATACTCTGTTACCAACCGCATCAGCCAAGGTGAGCCTCAGAATTGCCCCTGGGCAAGATCCAGACGAGGCTTTGGCACTGCTAAGGGCTCACATTGAGAAGAACGTCCCATTTGGAGCGGTTTTGGAGTTTGGATTGATCGAGACCGGTAAGCCATTCATGGCAGATACTTCTGGCTGGGCTCAAGAATTGGCTAAAAACAGCCTAGAAGCTGCTTTTGGTAACCCAATGCTTGAGATCGGTATCGGTGGATCAATCCCATTTATCGCTGATCTGACCGAAGTTTTCCCAAGTGCTCAGATTCTGGTAACCGGTGTTGAAGACGCTGATTCAAGAGCTCACAGCCCAAACGAGTCTGTTCACCTGGTTGGTCTCAAGAACGCAATGGTTGCTGAGGCACTATTCCTGCTACTTGGCAATGACTTGAAGTCTGAATAAACCAAATAGGTTTGCAGAAGGTTTAGAATTAGGACCTAATAGGAGAGTGAAATGACTGAAACAATGACTCACGGGCTTGAAATCACGGATGCAGCCAGAGCTGAACTGCTTAGACATATTGAAACTGCAGATGTAAGCGACCTAGCTGAAGGCGAAAAGCTTCGCCTTCGTGTTGAAATCAAAGTTGGTGGTTGTGCAGGTTTCCAGTACCTTCCGTTCATTTTGACTCCTGAGCTACGCGAAGATGACCTAATCAAGGACTTCGATGGGGTAGAGGTTGTAGTTGACAACATGACTGCTCCTTACATCTCAGGTGCGACCTTCGATTTTGTGGACACATTCCAGAAGCGTGCCTTCGAAATTGACAATCCAAACAGCCAGGGCAGTTGTGCCTGCGGTTCTTCATTCAGCTAAATCATAAAAAGCTACCCAGGCCCTTTATTTTTGGGGTGTTATGGCATTCTCCGCTGAGATTAGGCAATAAACTTGCTTTATAACGAAACGATATTGAAGGATCGATTTTGCTTCCAAAACGTAGAAATAGATGGGCTGTAGTTCCGCTATTTGCTGTTCTAATTGCCTCTTTGTCAGGCTGTACATCATTCGAATTCTCTCGAGGTTGGCTTCCTGGCGTAACCGGTGTTACTAACCACACCGAGAGAATTGTCTCTCTGTGGGCAGGTTCATGGATTGTTCTTTATGCCGTGGGACTAATTGCCTGGGGACTAATGTTCTGGGCAATCATCGTTTACCGTCGCCGCAAGGGTGACGCGGAGATCCCGCCACAGCTTCGTTACAACATGCCGATTGAGACTTTGTTCACAGTTGTTCCGTTCATTTTGGTTCTAGGTTTCTTTGCTCTGACAGCTAGAGACATTGATGCAATTGAAAAGCCAGTTGCCAGTGACTACAAGATTGAAGTAGTTGGAAAGCAATGGTCTTGGGACTTCAACTACGTGAACGACAACGTTTATGACTCAGGTATTCAGCTTCAAGATGTGACTGAAGAAGCTGAAAAAGAACTTCCAACACTTTACCTACCGGTTAACAGAACAGTTGAGTTCGATCTAGTTTCAAGAGACGTAATTCACTCATTCTGGGTTATCGACTTCCTATACAAGAAGGACGTCTTCCCAGGTAAGGTCAACAAGATTTATCTAACCCCACAGGTAATTGGAACTTACAAGGGTAAGTGTGCTGAGCTTTGTGGTGAGTTCCACTCAATGATGCTTTTCAACGTCAAGGTTGTATCTCAAGAGGATTACGACGCTCGCATGGATGAGTTGGCAAAGATGGGTAACGTCGGTCAATTGACTGCAAACCCAGATGACCCTGACAACATCAACAGGAACAACAACCTTCCAGGCAACAAACCAAAGAGTGAGGGCTAGAAGATGGCACAGCCAGCTAAACCAGGCAAAGGTCGCGTAGTCGTCGATTGGTTGACCACAACCGACCACAAGAAGATCGGTTACCTATACCTAGGTACATCATTTGTTTACTTCCTAATTGCAGGTGTGATGGCTCTGTTGATCAGAGCTCAGCTTGCAATGCCTGGATTGACAATCGTTCAGACTAAAGAGCAGTACAACCAGCTATTCACAATGCACGGAACCATCATGCTTTTGATGTTTGCAACGCCATTGTTTGCGGGTTTCGCTAACGTTTTGATGCCTGTGCAGATTGGTGCACCAGACGTAGCCTTCCCAAGATTGAACGCAATCGCGTACTGGTTCTATTTCTGGGGTTCATTTATTGCTGTTGCAGGTTTCTTTACACCTCAGGGTGCCGCATCATTCGGTTGGTTCGCTTACGCGCCTCTATCGAACACGACTTTCTCTCCGGGTCTAGGTGGAGATCTATGGGTCTTCGGTCTAGCACTGAGCGGTTTTGGAACAATCCTCGGTGGTGTTAACTTCATAACCACCATCATCACAATGCGTGCTCCTGGCATGACCATGTTCCGAATGCCTATCTTTACTTGGAACACATTGGTGACATCAATTCTTGTCATCATGGCCTTCCCACCTCTAGCTGCAGCTCTATTTGCTCTTGGTGCAGATAGAAAGTTTGGTGCTCATATCTTTGACCCTGAGAACGGGGGAGCGATGCTCTGGCAGCACCTCTTCTGGTTCTTCGGGCACCCAGAGGTTTACATCATCGCGTTGCCATTCTTCGGCATCGTGTCAGAAATCTTCCCAGTGTTCAGCCGTAAACCAATCTTTGGTTACCGAACTCTTATCTACGCGACAATCGCTATTGCAGCCTTGTCTATGACAGTGTGGGCTCACCACATGTACGTAACCGGATCAGTATTGCTGCCATTCTTCGCCTTTACGACGATGCTTATTGCAGTTCCGACGGGTGTGAAGATATTCAACTGGATTGGAACGCTCTGGCGAGGATCGATTACGTTTGAGACTCCAATGCTTTGGAGCCTTGGATTCTTGACCACATTTATCTTTGGTGGTTTGACTGGTGTAATTCTTGCTTCTCCAGCTCTGGACTTCCACGTTAGCGATTCATACTTCGTTGTAGCTCACTTCCACTACGTAGTATTCGGAACTGTTGTGTTCGCTATGTTCGCTGGTTTCTACTTCTGGTGGCCAAAGTTCACTGGAAAGATGCTGAACGAACGCCTAGGTAAGATTCACTTCTGGTTGTTGTTCTTCGGTTTCCACATCACATTCCTAATCCAGCACTGGTTAGGTGTGAAGGGTATGCCACGTCGTTACTACACATACCTAGAAGGCGATGGCTTCACTTGGATGAACCAGGTATCAACTGCAGGTTCATTGCTACTGGGTCTATCTATGCTTCCATTCCTATGGAACGTATGGATTACCAGCCGCAAGGGTAAGTTAGTTGAACTCAATGACCCATGGGGTTACGGACGTTCACTTGAGTGGGCAACAGCTTCACCACTTCCAAGGCACAACTTCACTTCAATTCCAAGAATCAGAAGCGAGTCCCCAGCATTCGATCTCAACCACCCGGAGTATGCATCTCCTGACGCTAAACCTCTAACTGGAAAGGGGAAGAAGTAGCCATGAAGACTAACGTCACAATGCTCAACATCTTGACTATTTTCAACCTGGCAGTTGCGGGTATCTATGGATACTGGACTTACCTAGCTGATGGTGAGATTGAAGTAATTGGTTTCGCAGCACTTACCATGCTTGTTTTCTTGACCGGCTTTATTTCTTTCTACCTGGCAAAGTCTGCAAAGAACTTTGTTGGTCCAGAGGATAACCCGGACGCGAACATCGAAGATGGTGAAGCTGAGATGGGCTTCTTCGCACCATGGTCTTGGTGGCCTCTAGTTCTCGGTCTAGGTGCGGCACTTAGCTTCACTGCTTTGGCAGTGGGTTGGTGGCTGTTCGCGATTGGATTCTCTTTCTCCATGATCGGTCTAATTGGATTCGTTTTCGAACACTCAAGAGGACAACACGCTCACTAAGGAAAGCTTAAAAGAAAACCTGATCACTCAAATGTGATCAGGTTTTTTCTTTAACATCGTCAATCGATGTCGATGGGAAATTGAATTAGTTGTTGTATGAACGGAACGCAACTACTGCGTTGTGACCACCGAACCCAAATGAGTTTGAGATAGCCAATATGTTCTCGCCTAGATCTCTAGGTGAAGTGACAACATCAAGTTCGATAGCTGGATCTGGTTCATCCAGATTGATGGTTGGGGGAGCAGTCTTTGTTTGAACTGCAAGCACAGTAAAGATTGCTTCAATCGCACCTGCACCACCCAATAGATGCCCTGTAGAAGACTTTGTAGCTGACACAGCAATGTTCTTTAGGTGATCACCGAAAACTCTCTTGAGAGCCGTGTATTCAGCAATATCACCAACAGGAGTGCTGGTTGCGTGAGCATTGATGTGATTAACATCTGAAATCTCGGCGTTAGCCATCTTTAGGGCACCAATAACTGCTCTAGCTGCAGCAGCGCCTTCAGGATCTGGTGCTGTGATGTGATACGCATCGCTAGTTACGTAGCCACCAGCTAGTTCTGCATAAATCTTTGCTCCACGAGCCAAAGCGTGTTCCTCAAGTTCTAGGACAAGGGCTCCAGCACCTTCACCCATGACGAAGCCGTCTCTGTTCACATCGTAAGGACGGCTAGCTTTGGCTGGTTCGTCGTTGCGTCTTGAAAGAGCATGCATAGATGCGAATGCTGCGATTGGAAGGGGGTGCATGGCGGCTTCACAGCCACCTGCCACAACGATGTCAATCTCACCTGAACGCAGTCTTGTGATCGCGTTAGCAATGGCTTCTGTTCCAGATGCACAAGCAGAAACTGAAGTTCTAACTCCACCTCTGGCTGAGATGTCCATACCGATAGCAGCCGCTGGGCCATTAGGCATCAGCATAGGAACGGTCATTGGAAGGACTCGTCGAGGTCCTTTTTCTTTGAGAGTGTCATAGGCGTCTAGAAGTGTCCAGACACCGCCGATACCTGTTGCAAATTCAACAGATAGTCTCTCCGGGTCAAAATCTGTGACTCCAGCGTCAGCCCAAGCTTCTCTTGCAGCAATAAGAGCGAACTGGCTGGATGGATCTAGTCTCTTTGTTTCTTGAAGGGTCAGAATCTCAGACGCCTTCACCTTTGCTTGTCCAGCAAAGGTAACAGGGAGCTCATGACGAGCTACCCATTCCTGTTCCATAGTTGTGATGCCTGATTCACCTGCAAGCAATGCTTTCCAGGTTGTTTGAGCATCGCCACCGAGAGGAGTGGTAGCTCCTATCCCGGTGACAACTATTTTGCTGCTCAAGATTATTTAGCCCTGTGCTGAGGTGATGAAGTTAACAGCATCGCCAACAGTTAGAAGGTTCTTTACTTCTTCATCTGGGATCTTTACGCTGAACTTCTCTTCTGCGTTTACAACGATTGTCATCATTGAGATTGAGTCGATGTCTAGGTCGTTGGTGAAAGACTTTTCCATCTTCACTGACTCGGTGTCGATACCGGTCTCTTCGTTTACGATTTCAGCCAGTCCTGCAAGAACTTCGCTCTGTGAAAGTGCCATGTGTTACTCCTTGGTTGTTTGATTTACTTACTAAAGTTTAGGGCAGAACCACGACTTGAGCCGCGAAGGCAAGGCCTGCTCCGAAGCCAATCTGCAGAGCTAATCCGCCAGATTTGACCATTCCATCCTGCAATATCTGGTCCATAGCCAAAGGTACGCTAGCCGCTGAGGTGTTTCCGGTGTTGACAATGTCCCTGGCTACGACCACATTTTCAGGAAGTTGAAGCTGTTTTACCAACTCATCAATGATTCTGATGTTTGCCTGGTGAGTTACTAGGGCAGATAGGTCTTCTGCCTGAATACCAGCCACAACTAGGGCTTGCTTGGCAACCTTGACCATTTCCCACACCGCCCATTTGAAGACTGTCATACCGTCTTGACGCAGGGTAGGCCAGGAAGCCTCACCATCGCGGAAATCAAGTAATGAAGCAGTCATGCTTACTGAGTCCCAGTGTGAGCCATCTGAACCCCAAACAGTTGGTGCAATGCCAGGAGTGTCAGAAGGGCCAACGATTGCGGCTCCCGCTCCATCAGCCAAAAGGAATGAGATGGAACGATCGGTTGGGTCGATGAAGTCGCTCAGCTTCTCACCACCGACAACCAAGACATACTTGGCAAGGCCTGAACGAACTAGGGCATCAGCCTGGGCAATTCCATAGCAGTAACCAGCACACGCCGCTGAGATATCAAAAGCTGGAGCTGGGTTCGCTCCAACCTTTTCTGCCAAAAGAGCTGCAGCTGAAGGAGTCTGATACGGGTGAGAGATTGTGCTGAAGATTACTGCACCAATTTCTTGAGGATCAATTCCAGCTCTCTGAATTGCTTGGTTTGAGGCTGCAACTGCCATGTCCATTAGGGACTGGTCTTTGCCTGCTCTTCTTCTGGTGATGATTCCGGTGCGTTGGCGAATCCACTCGTCACTCGAATCAATAGGACCTGCAATGTCGTCGTTGGTCACAACCAAGTCACCACGAGCAGCTCCGAGAGAATAAATCCTGCTGAACTGTCTAGTCTCATACTGGTTTAGTTTCGGCTGGGACATTAGGCCTTCTTTACTGATCGATTAATTAGGTCTTGAGCTGCTTCTAGATCTTTAGGTTCTTTCAGTGCAACTATTTCAACTCCAGGCATCCCACGCTTAGCCAACCCTGCCAAAGTTCCAGCAGGGGAGACTTCAATTACAGCAGTAACACCAGCCTGAACCATCGCTTCCATGCATAGATCCCAACGAACGGAATTGGCAACTTGACCAACTAGAAGATTTATGAACTCTGCACCATCAGAAACTAGCTGACCATTTTGGTTTGACCATAGTTTTATCTCAGGGTTTGAGGATTCTAATGAAGAAGTGAAAGCTTCGAGTTCGCTAACCGCAGGTGACATGTATGAAGTGTGAAATGCACCAGCGACACTAAGTGGAATCACTTTGCTGCCTTGAGGACCTTCGGCTACTAATTTTTCGATTGCTGCTTTGGAACCGGCCGCAACTATTTGTCCTGCACCGTTGTAGTTGGCAGGAGAGAGACCCAACTCAGTCAGTCGAGCAACGACAGTTTCTTGATCTCCACCAAGAACTGCTGCCATAGAAGTTGGTTCACTTGTTGCTGCAGCGTGAGCCATTGCTTTAGCTCTTACATTCACAAGTTGCATTGCCTGAACATCGGTTAGAACATTTGCAATCGCTGCCGCTGAAACTTCTCCAACAGAATGACCAGCAACACCTGAAACATTTGCAGTGTTTAGTAGTGATGAAGTTGCGATACTTGCTCCAACAATCAGAGGCTGAGCAATAGCAGTGTCGCGAATAGTTTCATCATCGCTTATGGTTCCGTGAGTAATCAGATCAAGAGAAATAGCGTCAGAGAATTCCTCAAGCTTTGACTTGAATGCTGGAATCTCTAACCAGCTCGACATGAAACCAGGCTTTTGTGAGCCTTGACCAGGTGCGAGGATTACCAACATCTTTAGGCGTCTCCACCTGCGTTACCAGATGTTCCAGCTGTCACATCAAGAAGACGATACTTATCAATTGCTAGTTGAGGAATGTGTGCTGCAACATCTCCTCTAGAAGCAAGTTGCTCAAGTACACGAACAACAATTGAAGGACCATCAATCTTGAATGCTCTTCTGGCTGCCGCTCTAGTGTCTGAGAATCCGAAACCATCTGCACCAAGAGTTGCGTACTCACCTGGAATCCACTTACGAACCTGATCTGGAACTTGGTGCATGAAGTCGCTAACACCAATGAATGGACCTGGAGCACCAGCAAGTTTGTTGGTGATGTATGGAAGTGGACTCACTTCATTTGGATAAAGGAACTTCTGCTCATCGCAAGCAAGTGCATCACGACGAAGTTCGCTCCATGAAGTTACAGACCAGATGTCTGCAGAGATGTTCCAGTCATCTTGAAGTAGTCTCTGAGCTTCGTAAGCCCAAGGAACAGAAACACCTGAAGCTAGAATCTGGGCTTTCTTACCTGCACCAGTTCCAACACTGATTCGGTGAATACCCTTGATGATTCCATCGACATCTACGTTCTCTGGTTCAGCTGGCTGAACAACTGGCTCGTTGTATACGGTGATGTAGAAGACCACGTTTGGATCTTGGTGAACGCCACCATACATACGCTCAATACCTGCTTTGATGATGTGACCAATCTCATAACCGTAAGCAGGGTCATAAGTAATGACTCCAGTGTTGGTTGCCGCGATGATCGGGGAGTGTCCGTCAGCATGCTGAAGACCTTCACCTGTCAGTGTTGTTCTACCAGCGGTAGCACCAATCATGAACCCTCTAGATAGCTGATCAGTTGCTGCCCAAATAGCATCCGCAGTTCTCTGGAAACCAAACATGGAATAGAAAACGTAGAACGGAATTAGTGGCTGACCCTGAGTTGCATAAGAAGTAGCAATCGCAGTGAATGCTGCCATCGAACCAGCTTCGTTAATTCCAGTGTGCAGAATCTGACCAGCATCGCTTTCCTTGTATGACAGAAGAAGTTCACGGTCTACAGAGATGTAGTGCTGTCCACGTGGGTTGTAAATCTTGGCAGTAGGGAAGAATGCATCCATACCGAATGTTCTTGCCTCATCAGGAATGATCGGAACAATTCTTGGACCAAGTTCTGGAGTCTTTAGAAGATCCTTTAGTAGACGAACGAAAGCCATTGTGGTGGCAATCTCTTGAGTACCTGAACCACCCTTAGAAACTGCATATGCTTTGTCGTCTGGCAGTTCAAATGAAACATATTTGCTTCTACGTTCTGGAAGGTATCCACCCAGTGCACGACGACGTTCGTGCATGTAATCGATCTCCAAAGTACCTGGAGCTGGACGGTAGTAAGGAGGTTGATACGGATCAATTTCTAGTTGAGCATCCGTAATTGGAATACCCATGTCATCTCTAAATGATTTCAAGTTATCTAGAGTCAACTTCTTCATCTGGTGAGTTGCGTTTCTACCTTCGAACGCTTTACCCAAACCGTAACCCTTGATTGTCTTGGCAAGAATTACTGTTGGTTGACCCTTGTGAGCTAGAGCTGCTGCGTACGCTGCATAAATCTTGCGGTAGTCATGTCCACCACGCTTTAGTCCCCAAATCTGTTCGTCAGTCATTGACTCAACAAGTTTTGCGGTGCGTGGATCTCTTCCGAAGAAGTTCTCTCTAATGAATCCACCATCCATAGTTTTGTATGTTTGGAAGTCTCCATCAGGAGTTGTGTTCATAAGGTTTACAAGAGCACCATCGGTGTCTGCTTCAAGAAGTGAATCCCATTCACGTCCCCAAACAACTTTGATTACGTTCCAGCCAGCACCGCGGAAGAATGATTCAAGTTCTTGAACGATCTTTCCATTTCCACGAACAGGACCATCAAGTCTCTGCAGGTTACAGTTCACAACGAAAGTTAGATTGTCTAAACCATCGTTGGCAGCAAGCTGCAATGCTCCACGTGATTCAACTTCATCCATTTCACCATCACCAAGGAATGCCCAAACGTGCTGCTCTGAAGTGTCTTTGAAGTTTCTACCTGCAAGGTAACGGTTTGCCTGTGCCTGATAGATCGCGTTGATTGGACCAATACCCATAGAAACAGTAGGGAACTGCCAGAAGTCAGGCATTAGGCGTGGGTGAGGGTATGAAGATAGTCCTCCGCCTGCGTGAGATTTTTCTTGACGGAAACCATTTAGCTGATCTTCGCTCAAACGTCCTTCTAGGAAAGCACGTGCGTATGGACCAGGGCTTGCGTGACCTTGAATGAAGATTTGGTCTCCACCTGAAACGTGGTCTTGACCTTTGAAGAAGTGGTTGAAACCAACTTCATAAAGTGATGCTGATGAAGCATAAGTTGAAATGTGTCCACCAACTGAAACACCTGGTCGCTGTGCTCTGTGAACTAGAACTGCAGCGTTCCACCTCATCCATGCTCGGTAAGTTCTTTCAATTGCTTCATCACCTGGGAAAGTTGGTTCGTCTGTGGTGGCAATTGTGTTGATGTAGTCAGTGGTCTGAACCATCGGAACATTTAGCTGAAGTTCGTGTGAACGCTTTAGAAGGTTCAACATTATTTCGCGAGCACGCTTAGGGCCGTGGACCCTTGCTACTGCATCGAGTGACTCTAGCCACTCGCGGGTTTCTTCTGGATCTTGATCTGGAGTGTTGCTTGAAAAAACGTCCTGATTGTTGATGGACAAAGATTCCTCGTTTCGGTTCTAGACAACTAGAGGCAATCGTGATGCCTCAAGTCAAAATACTTTGGGGGACCGTTTGGGTCTTCTATAAGTTTAGGCTTTGTTGCCGAGGCTATATAGGATTAGAGCCAAGTCCAACATAAGGAGTTTCAATGTCATTGATTATCGGAGATCTAGCACCTGATTTCACCCTGGCTAACCAGTTCGGGGAGAACGTCACCCTTTCAGACTTCAGAGGAAAGAAGCCAGTCGTTCTGGTTTTCTACCCATTGTCTTTTTCAGGTGTCTGCACCGGTGAACTATGCGAAATTCGCGATAATTTCGACAAATTTGCATCAAGTGACGTTGAATTGCTAGCTATTTCAGTGGACAGCAAGTACGTTCAGAAGGTTTTTGCCGAGCACGAGGGCTATAAATTCTCTGTTTTGGCTGATTTCTGGCCTCACGGCAAGGTTGCCCAAGACTACGGAGTGTTCCTAGAGGAGCACGGAATTGCTAACAGAGGCACCTTTGTTATCGATAAAGAGGGCGTTTTGGTGTCCAAATTCATCACAGCTCCGGGTCAAGCCAGATCTCTTGACGAATATAGTCGCGCTTTGGCGTCTTTGACCGCTTAGCCTGTTGTATAGTTTTACAAGCGCCACATGGCGCTGCAGTCAAGAGTCGGGCCTTTAGCTCAGTTGGTAGAGCGCCACGCTTACACCGTGGATGTCATCGGTTCGAGCCCGGTAGGGCCCACTTTTCGACTACCTCCACCTAGAGGCATGAGTTAAGACTCACGGTAAGATTTGCCTATGGATTCCAGCAACTTTCAGCCCCCTGTGCGACGTTCCCTAACTAACGAGGAACTAGAAGCACGCGTCAATGATGCAATGTCCTCACACTCAGGTGTAGAGGCAGTCATGGAGCTACTTGTAGCCCAAGAAGCCCTCAGAGTGGAAGAAGACCGCCAAGAGCAGCTTTGGATCGACAGCATGAGACAAAATGGCTCACCTGAGGCTCAAGCCGCGCTAAATGCACATCTAGGCATTGTCACCCCAGAACCAGTTCAAGAACCTGTGTTTGAAGAGATTCAGGTCATTGAACCAGTTCAAGTTGCTGAAGTAGCTCCAATTCCAGAACCAATTGTTGAAGCTCCAGTAGCAGAAGTTCCTTTTGTGCCTGAGGTTCCTAAAGCCCCACCGGTATACACCTGGCTCAACCCAGCTCCACCAACTCCAGTTGCTAAACCAGAAGTTGTTGCAGAGCCTGAGGTTGTCGAAGAAGTAGTTGAAGAAGTAGTTGAAGAAGTAGTTGAAGAAGTAGTCGTTGAGGTAACAGAAACTCAAACAACAAGCACTTTTTCTTGGTTTACAACACCTGAGGTCGATCCAACCGAAGTTGAAGAGGTAGATGTTACTGAGACTGTGGTTCCTAGTCCAGAAGTTTTGCCAGAACCTGACTTAGCTCCAATCGGTTCTGAATCTGAAACCGAATTTGAAAGATTACTCGCTGCAGCTGCAGCGGAAGAAGAATTAACTGCTCTTGAGGAATCTGAAAAGATTCCACTTGCAACTCTTGTTGCAACTGAAAGCAATGTTGTTATTCCTTCTGATGAAAACAGAAACCGTGGACCTCTATCTCAACTCTGGGTATGGCTAGGTGCATCTGCAACTATCGTTCCTGCGCTTTTGGTTTGGGCTCTGATCAATCTTGGACTTGATTCAACTGCAATTGTTTTGTCAATCGTTGGTGGCTACCTAGTCTCTGGAACTTTGATTTCTGTAGCAGCAATTGCTGGCAAGAGAAGTGGTTTGTCAACTGCAACTATTTCAAGATCAGTATTTGGTGTTTGGGGTAACTCAATTCCTCTGGGTATTAACTTCGCTGTTAGAGCTGTCGTGGCAGCAATTTTGGTTTCTGTATTCAGCTTCTTCATGAACCAACTAGGTGTGCTGACAGATGTATTCAAAACTGTTCTTCTCGATGTAGCAGGTATTGAATTCACACTGGGTCTGGTATTCCAGGTTGCGTTCGTCTTGGCAGCTTCTGCTATCGCGTTGTTTAGAGGAGCTCTAGGTCGCACGGTCCAGGCTCTAGTTAGCATCATTGGATTTGTGATCTTCATTGAGAGCTTTGCGGCAGTTGCTATTCAAGGTGAGGGTTTGTCTGCTCCTGGTTCAGCATCAATCTTCTCTTTGACTGGACTAGCTGGGTTCGCTCTGGTTGTAATGGTTACTCTGACCCTGTGGTTCGCTCTAGCGCCAAACATCTCTAAGGCAATCCCAATGAGTGTTCGCGGCATCAAGGTGTTCTCAGCAGTTCTAGTTGCAAACTTCGTTCTACCAGCAATCGTTGGAGTTCTTTCAATCTTGTGGCTGGGATCGGTGAGTGCCGACTGGTGGCTCAGTTCCCTAACAACATTCTCTTCAGATGGAAGTTTGAGTCCACAGCAGGCTCTAGAAGCCTTGCCTACATGGGCTCAGGGAACTCTGACTGCAGGTGCAGCGTTAGCAATTTTCTATGCAACTGTTTTGACGCTGAGAACTGCTGCACTTGATTTTGTTTCACTATTCAGATCAAAGTCACGTGTAACGGGAGTTGTATTTACTTTCGTTGCAGTCGTTCTGCTTCTATTTCTCTTTGCTCAGCAGCCTGAGAGCCAGCAAGTGACTTACCTAAGTAACCTATTTGTGCTTGTTGCTGCACTATCTGCTGGCTGGATTGGTATCTTCGCTGCTGATGTTGCAATTAGAAGACAGGCCTATCACGAGCTTTCACTTTCTCGCTCATACGGACTTTACAAAAAGTTCAACATCCTTGCTCTTTTGAGCTGGGTTGTGACATTGGCTCTGGCTGTTGCTTTGATTCCAGTTACTTTGTTCGGTTTTGATTTCATGGGCTTCGGACTTCCTTACCTCGGCTTGGAAGCAAGCATCGGTAGTGCTGCGATTGGCTTCTTAGTAACTGTTTTCTTCGGCATGCTTATTACTTTTGCTATTCGCATTCCACAAATCAGAAAACAGGAACGCGAAGTGCTAGAGCTTGAAGCTAGACGCGATCAGCTGAAC
>JBJOQP010000017.1:0-13664 GCA_046049845.1 Actinomycetota bacterium | reverse complement strand
AATGCTCCTCACACAGCCAAAAACATCGCCTCTGAGTGGACTAGGAAATATGACCGTGAGGTTGCTGTCTTCCCTGCCAAACAGTTCAGGAACAAGTACTGGCCAATAGTCAACCGAATTGACAACGTCTACGGAGATAGAAACCTTGTCTGTTCTTGCCCTCCGATTGAGTCATTCGCAAACTAAGTATGTGCTCAGGTTTGAACAGAGCTAAATTCCTCAATAAACGTTGATTATTGGCTGAACATTCGCTGAATATCTGGGTGTGAAGGCACCCCTTGCTCAGCCCACCCTCAGGTAGAATTGGGCCATGACAACCCCATCAATGAACGTTCCTCTAGAAGTTTGGCTAATCACTGCAGTAGTAGTTGGTGCCATTATCGTCCTCGATTTACTATTTCAGCTAAAGCGAAAGAATGACCCGAGCTTCAAAGAATCCGCAATCTTCACAAGCATCTTCTTAGGTGCAGCTATTGGATTCTTCTTCGTAGTCGATCAGGTTTGGGGTAAGCCTTTCGGAAGTGAATACCTCGCTGGTTTCATTACTGAATACAGCTTGTCTATCGACAACCTATTCATCTTCCTAATCATCTTCACGAGACTAGCTGTGCCAGACAAGGCTAGACGCCAGGCTCTAACCGTCGGTATTTTGATTGCACTCGTCCTACGATTTATTTTCATCGCTATCGGTGCCGTGGCAATTGCGGCATTCTCATGGGTTTTCTACATCTTCGGTGCATTCTTGATCTACACCGCCTACACGCTAGTTCGCGACCACTTCAAGTCACACGACACTGAAGATGCTCCTGGCGGCAAGTTCATTGACTTTATTAAGAGAAGAGTAAACGTAACCGAGGAGTACCACGGTGCAAAGGTTTCTATCAAAAAGGATGGCAAGCGCTACTACACCCCTCTTCTATTCGCGATGATTGCTATCGGTGCTGCAGACATCTTGTTCGCCCTAGACAGCATTCCAGCGGTTTACGGTCTTACCAAAGAGCCATACATTGTCTTCACTGCAAACGCCTTCGCTCTTCTAGGTCTACGCCACTTGTTCTTCTTACTAAGTGGACTGCTAACTCGTCTTGTTTACCTGGGTCTTGGACTTTCAGTAATCCTTGCCTGGATAGGTATCAAGCTAGTTATCCACGCACTTCACGAGAACGAACTTCCATTCATCAACGGTGGTAAGCACTTCGAAGGTCTACCTGAAATCAGCACCAACACTTCACTTGGTGTGATCTTGGTAACGATCACAATCGCTACTGTTGCGTCTCTAATCAAGACTAGAAACACCAAGAGTGATAAAGCTACCAAGCACTAACCTTCTTGTTTCTAACGTCTGCTTCGGAGGGAATGTATTTGGTTGGACTGCTGATGAAACTCAGTCGTTTGAACTACTGAACTACATCACCGAGCATGGTGGCAACTTTATTGACTCTGCTGATGTCTATTCCGCTTGGAAAGAAGGCAATCAGGGTGGTGAGAGTGAAACCATTATTGGTAATTGGCTCAAGCAGACAGGAAAACGCGACCGGGTTGTAATAGCCACCAAGGTTGCAATGCTTGAATCCAGAAAAGGACTTGGAGCTAAGAACATTGCTCTGGCTTGTGAAGACAGCCTAAGAAGACTAAACACCGATTACATCGACATCTACTATGCCCACAGTGATGACCTTGAAACAGACCTTGAAGAAACCCTCGGTGCCTTCAATGAACTTGTGCTCTCGGGCAAGGTTAGACACATCGCTGCATCGAATTACACATACGATCGTCTAGCTCAAGCCCTGCAGATTAGTGAAGCCAATGGCTTTGCTAAATACATTGCTCTTCAGAACAGATACAGCCTTGTGGCTAGAGAACCTTATGAATCTGATGGTGCGAAATCAGTTCAAGACTTTGGGATCGCAGGTCTTCCCTACTCAACCCTTGGTAGCGGGTTCCTGTCCGGCAAGTATAGAGATGGTCAGAATGTGGACTCTGCTCGTGCGGCCGGAGTGAGCAACAACTATGTCAATCCAGAAAACTTTGCGCTTCTAAGCAGAGTTGAAGAAGTTGCTAGAGAGCATTCAGTTTCAAATACGGCCGTGGCCCTTGAGTGGTTGAGAAATCAGCCTGGTGTCACAGTACCGATTGCATCAGGTAGAACTATTGAGCAACTTGAAGCGCTAATGCAGAAGGTGTCTCTAAGTTCTGAAGAGGTTCAATACCTAAGCGGAACTAAGTAAAAACTACTTAGCTAGATTTGCTTCGATAGCCTCAATAATCTGCTCAGCATCAGGCTTTGTTGTTGGTCTGAATCTCTGGATCTCACCGTTTGGAAGCACTAGGAACTTTTCAAAGTTCCACTTCACATTGCCAGCATTGCCTTCGGCATCCTCTGTCTTGGTCAACTCTTTGTATAGCGGGTGAGCATTCTTACCGTTGAGTTTTGCCTTCTCCGTCATTGGGAAGGTAACTCCCCAAGTTGTTGAGCAATAGTCAGAGATGTCATCTGAAGACTTTAGTTCTTGGAAGAACTGGTTCGAAGGAACACCGATCACAGTGAAGCCCTGGTCTTTGTACTTTTTGTGCATCGCTTCAAGAGTTTCGTACTGTGGGCTTAGTCCACAGCGAGAAGCAACGTTAACAACCATGGTTACTTTGCCTTGAACCTCACCAAAAGTTTTGGTTGATCCATCCAGCATTACAAGTTCGATATCTTTTAGCGTCATGCTCCAAGGGTACCTGATTACCTCCTCCAATTAACTAGGTAATCCCTGAGAGTATCCCCTTACCAATTGGGGATACACTCAAAGTAAGACAAGGGAGTAAGCATGAAGCTAAATGAAAAAGTTGTTGTTGTAACTGGGGCTGGAAGTGGCATGGGGCGTGAACTAGCACTTGAACTAGTTAGAAGAGGTTCTAAGATTGCTCTCGTTGATTTCCGTAAGGAGACTCTTGCTGAAACTGCAACTCTTGTAAGCGGATTGAACGGTGTCTACTCAGAACATCTTCTAGATGTGTCTGATGCTAAAGCAGTAGCTGCTTTGCCTGCTGCAGTTATCAAAGCCCTAGGTTCGGTTGACGCATTGATCAACAATGCTGGAATCATTCAACCTTTTGTTAAGGTAAACGACCTTTCCTTGGATGATGCTCACCACGTGATGAATGTCAACTTCACCGGACCATTGATGCTGATCAAAGCTTTCCTACCTGAATTACTAAAGCGTCCTGAAGCGCACATTCTCAACGTCTCCTCCATGGGAGCATATGCACCGGTTCCAGGACAAAGTGTTTATGGAGCTTCAAAGGCGGCAATCAAGTTGCTGACCGAAGGTTTGAGATCTGAACTTCTTTCAACAAATGTCGGAGTAACTATTGTCTTCCCTGGCGCAATAGCGACTAACATCGCTGCGAACTCTGGAATGGCGGCCATGCAAGCTGACTCAAGTGAATCTAGCTTCCCAACAACCGCTGCTGACGTTGCAGCCAAGTTGATGGTGAACGCCATTGAAAAGAACAATCCAAGAGTTGTCATCGGTAAAGATGCTAAGACTATGGACTTTCTTTCAAGGTTGAACCCATTGTTCGCAGCAAAGCTGATCTATAAGCAGATGGCTTCTTTACTGAAGTAGTTTCTAACCTCAGTTAGCAACGAGCTTTGGGGCTGTTTCCTTGACCCAGGTACTTACCTCTGAATTGAAGATGTTTGGCTGTTCCTCTTGAGGTAGGTGAGCACTCTTTTCAACAATCACCAGTTTGCTGTTCTTGATCTGGGTGGCTAGGCGTTCAGTGTCTGCTGTTGCAACCACCTCGTCGTACTTGCCGGTAATCAGCAACGTCGGCTGGATAATCTGACCCAAGTTCTCGGCTAATTTACTGTCTCTAGGGGCTGTTGAAAACTCCCAAAAAGCCCTCTCCCAGCCCTTTATGTCTAGAGGGGCTAAATAGCCCGCTCTGACCTCTTCGGTCAGCTGAGACTGGTCGTAATAACTTCTTTTGAGCAAATCTTGGCCACTTGAGGCTATCTCCCTGACAAGGAATGGTCCGAGGCGGTCAATCTGAGGAATGACCTTTAGGGTGGCTAACCAGGACGGGCTAGAGCCAGTCGAATAGACCGCAGGGTCCACAAGAATCAGTCTCTGAACCTTGTCTGGATTCAGACGAGCATACTCGGCAGCAAGCTGACCTCCTGCTGAATGGCCGACAAGAATAACTTCTTGTACTGCAGCAAATTTAGAAATAAGCCCATCAAGTAGCTCAAAGTTACCTGCAAAGCCATAAGGGTTTGTGCCATTCCAACTTGTCGGTCTATCGGTGAATCCAAAACCTGGACGATCGTAGGCAAGCACCTCACCTTGCTTACTCAAAGAGTCCATCGCATAGCGCCATGAGAAAGTGCTTGCTCCAAAGCCGTGCATCAGGATGAACAAAGGCACACTGTCTGCTTTGTTTCCTGAATATGGTTCGGTTTCAATGTGAACGTTTATGTCATTGATCTTGACGAACTCTGCATTTGCTCCAGCTGCTTCAACATTGGTCTTTGTGCCACTGGAATCAAATGGAATAACCATAGGCACAATCAGGAACGCTAGTAACCCCAATAGCAATGCTCGGGTCATAAATCTACGGAATGCTCGCATGGGGCTAAGTTTAGGCTTTCTATAGCCTTATCCCTAGGACCTTGAAGGAGGTAAAACTACTTCTTTGGAGTCTCTGATTTCTTAGCGTTCGTTGCCTTCTTGGTGGCATACGCGAATATTGCTAGGCCCGTAACAAGAGCTCCCGCACCTAGTCCATAGGAAACCACATCTGCTGCTCTATCTACGTCAACAAATACACCGACGAAGATAACGGCAATGATTGCTACGACCACACCAATAAGTTTTGACTTGAGATCATCAAGGTCATGAACCTGCAACCAGGCTGGAACTTCTAGGTCTGTGTCTACAAATAGCTCATAGAGACCATAACCAATAACCAGAAGCACAGTTCCCAGCAGGATTGCATCAACTGCAGTTAGCACCTCAACGATGGTTACCTTTAGGTAGGACTTCCCCGTCACACTGTCAATTACAGCCTTGACCATTGCTACAGAACCCTGAGCCATAAGCAACAAAGCTCCAATAATTGAAGCAACTGCTGGAATGAATACTACGTATCTGGTTAGACCAAGAATCTTTCTCATGAGCCCCAGTCTATTGGCGATAGTCTCGATAACCCTAGAGTGAAAGCCACGAGAAAGCAGCGGATTCCGTGCTTGAAAGGCGATTGCTTAGGGCTGTGACACTAATTTCAATAAACCCGACCACCCCTAGACCGACTCAGCTTTTAAAGGACCTTTTTCACGACACTTGACTTTAAATTCATCGACCCAAAACCATCTACCTTGGCATCAATATCGTGTCCATCAGGACCATTCACTAGGCGAATGTTCCTAACTTTGGTACCCACCTTGATTGAGGTGGAAGAACCCTTTACCTTTAGGTCCTTGACTATGGTCACAGTGTCCCCGTCTTGAAGTATGTTCCCTACTGAATCCTTGATCACCCGCTCGGATTCGACCTCTTCAACCTCCAACACCCATTCGTTGGAGCACTCAGGGCAAACTAGAAGATTACCCATCTCATACGTATATGGGCTTTGGCATTTTGGGCAGGCTGGGAGATCACTCATATACTGTTCGGCCCCTTTTTCTTGAGCAGAGAAACCACAAACAAAACCATCAATAGGGCGAATGCTGGCCGGTTCAATGCTTCTCCCGGTGGAGTATGAGTGCTCTCAACCGCACCCATAGTCCCAGCTAGAGCCCTCAAAGGTGCATCCAGGCTCAGAAACAGGATGATAAGTGGAGTTAGACCCTTGTATGCAAAGAAGAGCACCAGCATCAAAGACACCAATAGGAGTTGTATTGCTCCCCACTGGTGAAATATCGCAATGATGTTGTTTCCACCAGCAACGCTGGTATCTATCCCTGCAATGCTCTGAGCTCCACCGTCTGGTGTGAATAAGTGAACAAGACTTCTCGCAACCACGATCAGCATGAAGATAAAGGCAATAACTCTCACAAATGTGAAGCCGCCATAGTTTTTCGGGTCTTTGGGGAATACCGAGTTTCTCAAAGTCACTCCCATCAATTTGTATCTGAAGCGCCCTCGGCAGGAATCGAACCTGCGACCAAGAGATTAGAAGGCTCTTGCTCTATCCACTGAGCTACGAAGGCATGCCTTGTCAAACAAGGCTCCCCCAGTTTACCCCATTTAGGAGATTTGGGTTAGGTATGGATACAAGTCCGAAAATTGTGCCTTGAATCCAATATTTTGGAGGGTTTTACTTTGGAGTCTGCGACTCGGATGATTTATTTGCTCTTCAAGGCAGATGAAAACCAGCGACGAATTAGTGGCTCAGCAAACTTGGTCACCAGGTATGACAGAACAATCGTTATGAACCAAGAAACTAGGTAAGAGTCCATCGTCTTCCAACCTTGAGAAAGCAAAGACTCGGCAATCATTCGTCCCGGTATGACGTGGAAGAGGTACAGGGAGTAAGTCATAGTCCCGATGAAGGCTAGTTGCTTACTCTTCAGGGCGGATAGTTTCTTCACCCAGACCAGTAGAGCAACAACAATGGTCATTACAAATACGCAAAGGAAAATCACGTTTACTGATCTGCCTTCTGCGTTCATTGTTGCAACCGTTGACTCCACGGCTAGCAAGCTAGCTGCTAGCATTCCCAGAGACGCCAGAAACTTATCGCTTCTTGAATCAGCTGTTGCTATCAGTATGCCGATAATGAAAAACGGTGCCCAAGTTGAAAGTGCAATTGTTTGAAGTGTTGAGTCATCAACTCGGGATAGAACAACCGTCAGTCCTAACCAAATCCACGCAAATCGCCAGAGCACAATTCGAGATGCTCCGAAGATCAAAACAATTAGGGCAACAATGGCGTAGAAACTTGCTTCAATAAACAAAGTCCAGAACACAGGATTCAACCAGCCTGTGTCAGCAAGTGAAGGCATTAGCACCAAGTTAGTTGGAATAGAACGAATAGCTTTCCAAAGATTCAGTTCTCCATTTGCTACCAATAGAGCAGCCGAAATAAGGACTGCAATTAGTAGTGCAGGCATCAGGCGAAGGAATCTAGCGATAACAAACTCTCTAGAGGTTCTTCCAATTGCAGATCTTGAAATGACTGTTCCACTAATAATGAAGAACAGGTGCACACCTAGAAAACCATAAGCAGCAATCTGAGTAACATCACCGAATACTTCGGTTGGGTTTGCTCCTAGATTCTCGTTTATCCAGTTCTTTGACCAGAAGAAGTGTGCCATGACGACACCGACTACTGCTAAAAGTCTCAATACATCTAGACCAGCAAGACGGCTCTTCTGTTGAGGGTTACTCACTAGCTTCTTTCATAAGGCATAGTCAGTGATGAATCTGGGAAGTTGAAGCGAGAACGGAATTCTTCTATCGAATCAACCTTGGCTACTCCAGGCACTGCGAAGTGGGCTAAGAAGTGATCGTCGAATGATTTTTCAAAGTGGTATGGCCTGAAGTTGAATGTGTCGTAAGGAACAATACGAGTTCTCTTGTTCATTCTTGGTTGCATGAATAGCTGGTAGACAATCTTGTCTTGATCACCCTTGGTAAACATTCCCAACTTGTCTTCATCCCACCACTTCTTAATCTCAACCAAGTCACTGGCAACAACGCTTCTAAGGAATTTGTGGACTCGCTTTGAAGACTTGAAGAAGAAATTACCTGAAGACAGGTAAGTCCAACCACCCTTTGGATTTATTGGGCTCTTGGCAAAGACAAGTTCTGTTTTCTTGTCGAATTCCTTAACGAAGGAATCCAGCGGTGTGTTGATTTGTGTGAAGAAAGCATCATCATCAACCCAGAACCACCAGCTGTTGTCTATTGGAAGATCTAGTAGAGCAAAAATCTTATGGTCGTAGGGTGACTTAATCTCTCTAGGTTTTTCATCCCAAATGTATTTGTAACCCCATCGGTCGCAGTACTGACGGTGATTAATTTGTGATTCGAATCTCACCTTGGTGCAACCAGAAATCACATTAACCATGAAAGTCCTACTTTCCTTGAACAGCTGAACCAATTGAAGTTATTGACAGAGACAAACCTATGTTCTTTGCTGCTAGACGTCCGCCACCAATACCAACGGCACTAGCCTTGAATGAAATTTTCACTCCGCTGTGCCATGTTTCTCTTGATACGGGAAGTTGAATCTCCTTAGGATCTCTCGATCCCTTCTTCCAACTGACTGTTGTGCTAGGACCACCATCAACTGAGACGGTAACAGTGAAGCCCTTCTTGGTATTTAGAACTCTTGCAGGGGCTAAGGTAATTGTCACGTCGGTGTAGTCCCCATTGATATCTAGTGGTGCTAGAGCGACAGTTCCTTTTTTGCCAGAGACCCAAAGAATTCCGTAGCGATCAACAACAGATTTGCTCGTTGAGTATTCGAATTCTTCGCTGAAAGTCTTACGAGCTTTGCCACCAACCATGTGCTCAGCGGATAGAGGCTTCCTGCTGTTGGATAGGTTGGCGATTTCTTTCGCAGGGAAAGTGGCTAACAGTTTTTCAAAATCAAATACCGGAAGGGATGGTGGCTGAGTATTGAGAGCATCAGCAATGGTCTCTGCTGGCTGAACACCAAAACGAGAAGTTCCCTCGTAGTAATCCAAGTACTTGAATTGAGCTTCACCCCCTGGCGACGATAGCCATACCGCCGGAATACCGAGGCTCTCAGCAAAGATAATTCCGTGCAGAGATGATGAGACAACTAATTCTGCACCTAGCATCGACTCCAAGATTCTTAGTGGATCTCCATCTGGAGAGATAAAGTGCTTCAGCAAATCTGGGCGTTGGCGCTTGAAAACTAGTTCATCTTTGAAGTGAGGAACGATTCTAATTTTTCCTAGACGATTGTTTTTGCTGACATCGTAATTGGCAAGGCGATCTGCGTATAAGTGCTTCAGAAGCACACCTGGGTCAAACATTTCTTTAACGTTTGATATGTCCCAACCAGCTTTTTCTAGAACCTTGAGCGTCTTTGGTCCACGAACCGCTGTCACCAGAATGTTTCCTCCTGGGTGTTCATCGAGAGCGTCTTCTGATTTCAGTCCCGATCCCCAAACGATGTCTCCATCTTTGGCTCGGTGCAGGATAGATCCGATTGCAAGCAGTTTCTTGTCACCTGGCAAAACTCTTCTTGACTCAACTCCACTGATTCTCGTAACGAGTAATGGTGAGGCATCGTCTCCAAAGTTTCCATATTTGAAAGTGTCGTGCGAAATAGCAGAGTTGATCAGGTTACCCTGGGCTTTCCACCAGAACACTGGAATCTTTGGCTCTAGGCTGCCAACACTCAATGGAGTGACTGTAGCTTTACCGGAGCGGTCAATGTGAGTAGCCTGACCGCTTCTTGCAGGTGTCATCCCGGTGGTCAAATCTTTCAGAGTTCCCTGAACTAATGTCATCTCGCTGTCATTGATGCCTGCAGAGATAAAGACCTGTTCTCCTGAAACAACCAAACCTGTTGGGTAAACAACTTCTGACGTAGTTGGGTTCAACTTGTTTTCAGTTAGTACTCCGCTTTCAGACTGTCTAGGGATGCCGAAGTTAACTGGAATAGGAAGCTCTCTAACCGGAGCGAATGGATACTCGGCAGAGAATTCATACACGGCAGCCACATATTCGCGACCCTCAGGCATGTTGAAACTTGAGTGAACAAGATTGACAATCTTGTTTCCAACCTGGACAGGCTGAGCTCCCCCGCGAAGAGCTCCGTAGTGGGAAGAGTAGCGAGAGTTCCAACTGACTGACACTTCGGTTTGGCAAACAACTTTGGATTCTGAACTTAGATCTACGCTGAGAATGACGTGGGGAGAAATTGAGTAGACAACCCAAACCTTGCCCTGTGCTTCAAAGAAGGCCCAGTTCTTTTCATTCTTGCGACGACTACCCTTCAGCACGATTTCTCTTGCAGGGCCAGCTGGCTTGAGCTCAGCTGAGATGTCCAACTCCACCATGAACTGGTGATTACCATCTGAACGATTTCCATCGTTCCAAACCATCCAGGTTTTACCTTGAAGGTTGAAAAGTCTCGGGTCGGCAAACCACTCTCTCGAGTGGCTATCTGTTTCTGGGTCAGCGAATTCAATAATGTCTGAGAGCTGGACAGCACTGCCCTTGATCACGTTCATATCTGAATCAAGGCGGCAAATGGCAATTCTTCTAACAAGGTCGCCTTGAGCAATAAATCTGTAGGCCATGACAAAGCCACCAGTTCCATCTGAAATCAAGGCTGGGTTGAAGTTATAGAAACCTTCGGCACTTATCTTTTTCCAAGCTTCTGGAACTAAAGAAGGCTTGTCGGCGGACTTGGAAACAAAAGACATCAAACACCCTAAATTCTTGACTTCCGCAGCGATTCTGACGGAGACGGAGTTAGTCCAACTATAGCAATCTGGCTCTATTTCAAGGGGTTGAACGGTGCCCGCACCTATCTCCTGTGTCTTGGGAGGGTGCTTCTAGAAATGACTTTTTACTGCTACTTCCAAAGCTTTCGGAGTAACTCCAACATCGATTCAACTAGGAGCAAGTTTCCATTGGATGTTAGATGGTGCTGATCGATAAAGAGGTAGTTACCGTTCTTTTCCGAGTAGCAATACTTACCATCAGGGCAAAGTAGTGGGAATGGATCCCAAAGAGTAATCCCGGTGTCTTGAACAAGCCTGTCGTAATAAGCCATAACTGGTTCTCGCAACTGCTCCTGGTAGCCAATTTCTTCCTTGAACCCACTTGAACAAATTGGGTTTAGACGGTTGAACCACTTAAGGCATCTGTCAGGTGGGGTCACAAACACTGGAGTGGGTGCTGCCAAGACAACTTGGAGTCCTTTGGACTTCAGTTCTCGGACGATCTCCCTTGAAGAGACTAAAGCTTCTTCTCTGGTCTTCTGATTCTCACTTGAGTTCAAGTTCTCAAGTAATTTCTGTTTGTCATACGGTTTGTCCAGGCCAGACATCCGAGGTGTTGAGAAAGAAGATAAGACAATCACATCGCCTGGTTTAGCAGTATCTAGAATCCTTTTGGTTATTTCCTCATCTGAAGGACAAACATTGAGTCTCTTGCCACCAGCTTGAAGATTTACGTATGGGCAGCCGTAGTTGATAATTCTCGAAGCTTCAGCACCTGTTTTTTTGGCGATCCAGCTCCCCATGTATTTGTAGTGCCCAGCGTGAGAGTCACCCACAAATATAATTTTTCTTCCCTTACCGAAATCACTTGACTCAATGCCTGATAGGAATTCTTTGGTCAGTTTGGAATTGTTGAAGGCTGGATCTACTGTGGCCCGAGCTCTCCTGCTCCACTCAGCTTTACCGAAGTCAACTGTTAGCAAGACTGTTAGTGCAATCAATGAGCCTGCAACTATTACTTGCCAATCAGGCATCTTCTTTATTAGCTTTCCGGTTCTAACCGGAGTTTCAACGAACTTATAGCTGGCTGCTGAAACTAACACTGTCGCAACTAGAGCTATGACCCAGTGCCACCACTCTGTGAGTCCGATTGTCCAACGCATGAGAACAAAGACTCCCCAGTGCCAGAGGTATAGCGAGAATGAAATCTTTCCAAAGTAGACAATTGGTCTTGCAGTTAGAAGCCTGCCTAGTCTTGGTGGAAGTGAATCTGTTGCATTGGTTGCGATGTGGATCAGAAGCAAAGTTGCTACTACAGGAGGAATTGCCCACCAGAACGGGAATTGACCAATGTTTGCAAACAATAGCGAGATTGCAATCAGGACAACACCAACAGCGAAGATTATGCGATTTACATAAACCGGCAGATTAGCCAAGCCCTTGAACCTGCGGAAGGCGATGTAGAGAAGGCCTCCCGCTGCTAGTTCCCAGAACCTACTAGGAAGTAGATAAAAAGCATTGATTGGATCATTGGCTGATTGGTCGGCACTTATAAATAGTGAAAACACAGTCAACACAGATATCAGGGCGATGGCCAACCTGGACATCAACTTCTTGAACTTAGTTACTGAAACTACAAATAGGACCAGCACAATCGGCCAGATCAGATAGAACTGCTCTTCAACTCCAAGTGACCAAGTCTGAATGAATGGACTGAAATCCATACGTTCACCGAAGTAGCCGTCATTGCCAAGCACCAGTTGGATGTTGCTACCGCCGAAAATTGCCCAACGTGCTGTTTCATATATGCCCGCAGATAATGAAGCTTTAGGGATGAAGTAAGAAGCAAGTATTGAAACTGTTACTAAATAGAAGAACAGCGCTGGTGCAATTCGAATAAAACGTCTTCTATAAAAACCGGTAAAGAACCTGAAGACAGACTTAGGCTGACGTTCCAAAAGAGACTTTGTGATTACAAACCCGGAGATTGCAAAAAATATGTCAACGCCAACAAATCCACCAGGCATGAACTCTGATTTCAGGTGGTAGATAATCACTACCCAGACAGCTAGTGCTCTAAGTGAATCAATGCCCACAAAATGTTTGGACTCTGCGACGTTTGCAGTCTCTTTAGCCAACATTTTCTCCGTAACGAATCCCTGATTCAAACCTTGACCAGAATAACACTGTCCATATCTAGTCCTTTGGAGGCCCGATTGATGGTTTATCGGCAGATTTGTGCTTCACAGAGAATAATCCACGAGTGTGGTTAGAGTTAGGTGTGCTGAGAAGACTGATCACTATTTCAAGACCTGTGCTGTGGGTAAACACTATTGGCACCACAATGATGGGTCTTTGGCTCACCGGTTCTCTTTGGAACTGGGATGCCATTTGGCTTCTACTATGGGTGACTCTTCCTTTTAACCTTCTTATCTACGGAATCAACGACATCTTTGATCAGGAAACTGACAACATCAACATCCGCAAGGGTGGTTACGGTGGAGCAAAGATTGACCCTAAAGAAGTTCCATGGATTTCATGGGGTGTCGTTCTCCTAAATGCACCATTCCTAGTCTTCTTTGCTCTTAACTATTCAGTTGAAGCAAACCTATGGATCTGGGCATACAGCCTCACCTTCTTGTTCTACTCAGCTCCCCCTGCAAGGTTTAAGGGTCGCCCTTTCTTGGACTCCATCAGCAATGCTGACTATGCCTTCCCTCTAGCAATCGTTCCTCTCGCTTTGGGCAAGGAACCTATTTGGCTAGCTGTCTTTGCTCTAATGGCTTGGAGCTTGGCGAAACACACCTACGATGCAATCCAAGATATTGAAGAAGATGAATTTGTAGGAATCAAAACCACAGCTGTTTATCTTGGTGTGAAGAAGTCTCTAGTTTGGGTTGGTTTCTGGTGGCTAGTTTCAACCATCATGTTTGCCTTCGTCAACATTCCTTTGGCAATTGCCAACGGTGCCTATGCATACTGGTTGATCAGATTGATGGTGAAAGATAACTCTTCTGCCAATGCCAAGAGGATCTATAAGTATTCCGTTGCCTATCCGTATGTTGTAGGAACAGTTGCCGGTTTCCAACTAGTTACTTTCATGGTCTTGGAGCTTCTCTAATTGAAGAAGCGAATCATTATTGTTGGAGCTGGTTTAGGCGGGCTCACAGCAGCATCACTCTTAGCTAAAGCAGGCCATGAAGTAACAGTCCTGGAAAAGAACTCTTGGGTTGGCGGA
>JBJOQP010000016.1:0-14014 GCA_046049845.1 Actinomycetota bacterium | reverse complement strand
CCAGCTGAAACATTTCTGATGACTTCATCTGCAACGGCACCAAGATCACCTTTTGAAATCTGAAGCTTTGCATCCTCGTCTAAACGAGCAAGAGCTAGCAGAGATTCAACTAGCGAAGACATTCTGATTGCTTCACTTTCGATTCTGCCCATTGCGTCATCTATCTGGGCCTTGGACTTGAATGCACCCTTTCGGTAAAGCTCTGCATAGCCTCTAAGGGTCACAAGGGGAGTTCTAAGTTCATGGCTTGCATCTGCAACGAATTGACGCATTCTCACAACTGTCTTGTTTCGAGATTGGATCGAACTCTCAATAGAGCCGAGCATTTCATTTAGAGAATTGTTGAGCCTTGCAATCTCAGTTTTACCCTCAACACTTGGAAGACGTCTTTCAAACTTTCCTTGTCTAACCGCATCAGCTGCAGCAGAAACTTCACGTAATGGTCTTAGAGCAGATGAGATGGTTAGCCAGAGAGCAAAACCACTGATTAGTAACAGCACACCGCTGAAGCCGAAGGCAATGGTTCTGTATTGATTGATGATTCCTTGGCTTTGTTCCATTGGAATACCAACTACTACCGATCCAGCTAGAGACTCCTGAGCAATAGCAACAAATCGCCACTCTTCTGGTTTCTCATTCTGAGCTGAATCACCAATTTTTATGTCTGCTGTGAAAGGAATGCCCTTTGTGGCTTCAACAGCTAGGACATTGAACTCAGAGAGATTAGGAACATCACCTTCTCTAATAGGAGAGCCAACCATACCTATATAGATTCGACCCTGAGGGTCCAGAAATGCGATGTAGTAATCACCTGGCAAAGGCGGAATGGTCACTAGGCCTGCGTTAATTCTCGCGTTGACGAACAGTGGATCTTCGTTGGCAAGCTTTAGGGCTGCCTGCGTAATTTGTCTATCGGTGTTCTGTTGAAGATATGTTCTTAGAACAGCAACAGTTCCAAACAAGCTCACACCCAATAACACAGCAACAATGCTCACGGATAAAGCGGTAAGTCTTGTTCTTAGAGAGATGCGACCCCATAGCTTACTTAGAAAGTTTGGTGCTGGGGTTGATCTTGGCATTTACTCTTCGTTCTTGAATGTGCGGAACATGTAACCGACACCACGTTTTGTGTGGATAAGTTGATTCTTGCTTAGAGGATCGATTTTCTTGCGTAGGTAAGAGATGTAACTTTCAACAATTCCTTGCTCGCCATTGAAGTCATATTCCCAAACGTGGTCCAAAATCTGGTCCTTGCTCATGACTCGGTTGGCGTTACCCATAAGGAATCTAAGCAGCTTGTATTCAGTAGGGGATAGTTCAATTTCAGAACCGTTTACAAATACCTCGTGAGCATCCTGGTTAATCTTGATTTCTCCCACTTCAAAGATGCTTTCTTCAACATCTTGCTTGCGGGTTCTTCTCAAAATTGCGTTGATTCTGGCAATTACCTCATCAATACTGAATGGCTTGGTCATGTAGTCATCGCCACCGACTGTGAGTCCAGTGACCTTATCGCCACGGTCGTCTCTAGCGCTTAGGAAGAGAACCGGTAGGTCGAGGTTCATGGAGCGAAGCTTCTTAGTAACGCTGAAGCCTGACTGGTCTGGCAGCATCACATCTAGCACCATGAGATCTGGCTTAGCCTTCTCAGCTACTGCGACTGCTTCTGCACCGGTTCCAACGGAATAGACACTGAAGCCAGCAAATTTCAAACCAGCTTCAAGTAGGTCTCTGATGTTCTTTTCGTCATCGACGATTAATACCTTTGGGTTCTTCATGGTCTAAATGTGCCACGAGATACTCTATTTAGTCTGGAAGTTGTCTGAGTGTTGTCTGGGAAAAATTTCTCTAAAGATCAACCGCATCAAGGATCTCGTAGGCATAACCTTGCTCAGCTAGGAACCTCTGGCGGTTTTGAGCGAAGTCTTGGTCAACAGTATCTCTGGCTATAAGAGTGTAGAAAGTAGCCGTTCTGCCATCAGCTTTTGGTCTCAGAATTCGACCAAGACGCTGAGCCTCTTCTTGCCTTGAACCATAGGAGCCAGATATCTGGATGGCTACCGATGCCTCAGGTAAATCAATAGAGAAGTTAGCAACCTTAGAAACCACTAGGACACCTAGACGGCCTTCTCTAAACTCGGCGAACAATCTCTCTCGTTCACCAACCGGGGTCTCACCGGTAATTAGAGCTGCATTCAATGCAGATGCCACAGCATTGAGCTGATCAATGTATTGACCAATGATCAGAGTTGGTTCCCCAGCATGCTTCGCTAGCAGTTTTTGAATTACAGGAATCTTAACTGGGGAGCTAGCAGACAAGCGATATCTGTCTTCTTGATTTGCGATCGCATACTCAAAGTGCTCATCACCTGGGAGATCAATTCGAACTTCAAAGCAGGCTGCCGGAGCAATATAACCTTGAGCCTCAATCTCTTTCCAAGGAGCATCAAATCTCTTTGGACCGATTAAAGAGAATACATCGCCCTCTTTGCCATCTTCTCTAACCAAGGTTGCGGTTAGACCTAATCTTCTTCTTGCTTGCAGATCTGCTGTCATCTTGAATATTGGAGCAGGAAGTAGATGAACCTCGTCATAAACAATCAAACCCCAATCGTGATCATTTAGAAGAGCTAGGTGGGCGTATTCAGTTTTACGCTTAGTGGTCAAGATTTGATATGTGGCAATTGTGACTGGAGCCACTTCTTTCATAGAGCCTGAATACTCACCAATCTCTTCTTCTGTGAGAGTTGTTCTCTTGAGTAGCTCTGCTCGCCACTGTCTAGCTGAAACAGTGTTGGTCACAAGAATCAAAGTATTGGTATTTGCTTTTGCCATGGTGGCGGCGCCAACAATTGTCTTTCCCGCTCCACAAGGCAAGACAACTACTCCCGAGCCACCATCCCAGAACTTCTCAACAGCCATTGCCTGATAATCACGTAGGCCCCAACCATCTTGAACCAAATCAATCTCGTGGGGGATACCTGGTGTGTAACCTGCTAGATCTTCTGCAGGCCAACCCAGTTTCAGAAGTTCTTGCTTTATCTGACCTCTAGCCCAGTCAGCTATCTGCCAGGTGTTCTCATCAATGCGATCAAGAAGTAAATCATTTACTCTGCGTTGTCTAGTTGTCTCTAGAAGAACAGCAGGTTCTGCTGAGTAGAGTTCAAGATCCCCTGATTCACCTTTTCTAATTACTAGGCGTCCATATCTTGCCATGGTCTGTTCAATATCAACTCTGATGCTGGCTGGGATAGGAAACTTGCTGTATTTGTCTAAGACGCCCAATACGAAAGCACTGTCGTGACCTGCTGCGCGGGCATTCCAAAGACCTAGTTTTGTGATTCGGTAGGTGTGGACATGCTCTGGAGCTCGCTCTAGTTCAGCAAACACGGCAAGGTCATGACGAGCATCTGCTGCTTGAGGATGACTTACTTCAAGCAGTGCAGTTTTATCGCTTTGAACGATTAATGGCCCAGACATCCTTCTAGCCTATGCGAACTGAGGTGATGCTGGCTAATGGCAAAACTCTTTCACAGTCTGCTTTTCGGTCTCTACCTCTTAGCCTGCCGTTAGCCAAACCAGTTGGCTCAATAGTGAACTCTCTGCCAGCACCATTCATCTGTAAGGAGACTAGGACGGTGGCCTTGGTCTTGATTGCCATCTCCAACTGTCTGACTAGATCTTGACCTTCAGGAGCTTCACTGAGCCTCTTATCGTGCTCTCGCCATTTCTGAATGTCTTCTAGAACGGAAGAGGTTTGGACTAATGAGGCTTCGTTTGAACCAGCCGCTCGCCAGCTACTGATGACCTGTTCTTTACTGTTTTTACGAATGGCAGCGTACTTACTTTCCCGAAGTAGGTAGTAAACAATGTCAACTTCAAACCTTGATTCAAGAGTTGTCTCAGATGATTTAGTGATGGATAAAGTCTTCAACGCAGAGTCATTCAGAATCTGAGTGAGCAGGATTGGTTCACTGGATTGGATAAGAGTTCCAGTTGGTGTTTCTCGCAATACCAATCTGCCAAACCTGGTTGCAGCTTCTCGAATTAGATAGTCAACTGGTTGAGGCAGTGAGGTGCCAGAGAGTTCAGTCAACAAGACTCTAATTTCTTGCTCACTTAATCCAGTCTCAAGACCATAAGTAACGCTGAGAGTATTGATTCGATAGGTGGAGGCAACCCCAATTCGCTCAGTCTCAACAAATCTTCTGAGCTCTAGTTCTTTATCTGTAGGTAGTGGCCCAACAGCAATGATGGTGAGATCCGCCTGAATGATAATTCTGTTTTGTGTGGCAGGAAGATTCTCAGCCAACTTAGAAACAGCCTCTTTGGTATTGCCTCCGAGCAATGGTCTGCACCAAGAACTCAATTGGTTGGAACTGGTTAGTCCAATTAGTTCTGCTAGGGAAACAAGTCTGTTGATGTGTGACAGAACACCATCGCGAGCAAGGGGGAAAGTTTCTTGGAATGCATCATTTAGGTTAGAAGCTTTGGCTAATTCTGATGTTGCGGTTTCGCCGACAAGCGATACCCAAGTGTTGGCAATAAGTTGCCATCTGTCTTGAGGGGAGCTCGTTAGCCAACTCTGATATTGAGAGCCAACCTTCCATCGCTTATCTGAAACACCAACGAGTGAACTTAGTTGAGCTAAGGCATAGAGCAAACGAGCATACTCAACATCTCTGCCGAGGTGCAGAGCCAATCTCTTTAGTTCAGGAAGACCAACCTGTCCTTTGCCAACTTCTCGAACGTAATGCTGTTCTAATTCGATTACTAATTCGGTCAATGCTTGGATAGTTTCGAAGGCACTCAAACCTGCCTGCGAATCGATGAACTGCTGCTGCGCTAAAGTTTCTGTTTTCTCAGGAGTATTTGAACTCTGTAGTTCATTCAAAAACTTAGGAGTTACTAATTGCTTGAAGGCACTAGTTGCTGCCTCGAGGGGTTTATAGGTTCCATCTGATGACTTGAGAACTAGAAACAGTCTGGCTAGAGATTCAAGGCCATCAGCGTCAGAAGAATCCTGATTCAACAGATTGCTGAAGGCAATGATCTGTCTTTTGGTGAGACCGGTAATTGCTCCTGCAACATTCTGAGGTTTGATAAGTGCTGTTGCTAGATCGAAGAAGTCGTTCAAGGTGTTCGTTGGCATCAATCTGATGCCAACAACTCTTACTAAATCAGAATCGCTGGATTGAGCTAAAGCCTTAGCAACCTGGAGGACTTCGCTCATCTGTGGTTATTTGGTCTGACTAGATTTCTTGCGGCTAGCTGCACTGACCACAAGTAGTCCAATTAGGCAGAGAAAACCAAATGGCAATAGCAAGATAGGGATCATTCCCCAGCCCTGAGGAACCCAAGTTTTGCTAATTAGTGGGGCTAGAAGAATTACCAAGACAGAAAGAATTGAGATAACTACGCTTCCAAGGAAGCCGAAGGCAAGGTACTTTTCCAACGGATTAGTTGGTTGAACCGCTGTTTTGCCCTTGGATACGTTCTTTGAGGATGATTTATTAGCCATCCTTTTAGAATACTGGCTTGGCTGAAGTAAAATGAACCCTGCGGCAATGAAAGAGGTAGTTATGCCAACAGGACACGTAAAGTTCTTTGACAACGTCAAAGGGTTTGGCTTTGTGCAATCAGATGAGGGTCAGGAAGCTTTCCTTCACGTAAGCAACCTACCTGCGGGAACCACAGAAATTAAGCCTGGTACTCGCATTGAATACAGCATTGTTGACTCTAAGCGTGGTGCCCAGGTGATGACAATGCGCATCATTGAAGTTCCTGAGAGCTTAGAGAAGAAGCAGCGAGCAAGTGCTCGCATGAACAACGATGACCTAGTCATTCTTGTTGAAGGCTTGATCTCAGCATTGGACAAGATTCGTCCAAGCATCGAATCTGGACACATTCCTGAAGGAGCAAGTGCTGAAAAGCTAGCTCGCCTTCTAAGAACTCTTGCTGACCAGTTACACAAATAATGGCTAGAGTAAAAAAACTTCCTAAGTTCGTAAAACTTCTTAGACCAGAAAAGCAAGTCAAGAATCTTTTTGACCTTAAGGCATTTGCTGAGGTGGCTGCTAAGTCAGCTGCTGAGAAGAATGAACTTGGTTCATTCATCGAGTCAGTTGATGAAGGCGAAGGCATCTCAACCTATCTATTTGAATCCAAGAAACTTGGCTACTCAGGTTGGCGTTGGTCGGTAACTATATTCCAAGCAGATCCTGTAACTGAACCAAGTCTTTGTGAAGTGGTTATGGTCCCAGGTGAAGATTCTCTAGTAGCTCCTAAGTGGGTTCCTTGGTCTGAGCGTCTTGCTGATTATCAGGCTTTGCAGTTAGAACTTGAAAGACAAGCATTTATTGATGCTGCTAAAGCAATCGATGAAGAGGAAGCAGCTAAGGCTTCAGCGGTTGCCAGCCTTGAACCAGCCGAGGACACCAAGGACTAGTCCCACCAAACAGGTGTATGGATACCAAACCTTATTGGGGCTTGTGATCTGATCGTAGAAAACGATAGAAGCAATTAGAGCTAGAGCGAAACCGATCATTCCAACCAAAACAGCAATGCGAACTGTTCCAGTTATTGGAGCAGGATCAGGTTTTCTTTCCGAATCTTTAGCAATCCAGCGCATGAAATAAATCTAACCCAGGTTTGAAACTACGTAGTCGATTGACTTAGTCAATTGCTGAACATCGCTTAGCTCAGTTGCAGTGAAGGTTGCAATGCGTAGTTGGTTTCTACCAAGTTTTCTATAAGGTTCGGTGTCAACAATTCCATTGCTTCTTAGAACCTTTGCAACTTCTGCTGCGTCAACAGAATCATTGAAGTCAATAGTTGAAACAACCTGTGATCTGTGCTCAGGGTTAGCAACAAAAGGAGTTGCAAAGCTGCTAGCTTCGGCCCATGCGTATAGGTGATCTGATGCAGCCTTGGTTCTAGCGTCAGCCCAAGCCAAACCGCCTGATTCATTCATCCAGTCAATCTGCTCGGCAAGGAGGAACAGGGTTGAGATGGCAGGAGTGTTTAGGGTTTGATTCAATCTTGAGTTATCGATAGCAGTCTTGAGAGATAGGAACTCAGGAATGTATCTATCTGTAGCTGCGATTCTCTCTGCACGTTCAATTGCAGCAGGAGACATCAGAGCAAACCAGAGACCGCCATCGCTAGCGAAGTTCTTCTGCGGAGCGAAGTAGTAAACATCTGTGGCTAGAGGATCAAAGTCAATTCCACCAGCAGCACTTGTCGCATCGGTAAGGAAAAGAGCATCCTCATCAGCACCAGCTACTCGTCTAACTGGTGTAACAACACCGGTTGAAGTTTCGTTCTGAGGGTATGCGTAAGAAGAAACGCCCTCTTCGGCAACTAGTTCAAGTCTTGAACCAACTTCACCTTGAATAACTGTTGGCTTTGTCAGCCATGGAGCACTTAGGGAAGAAGCGAACTTGGCACCAAACTCGCCATGGACAAGTAGTTGAGACTTACCTTCAGCAAGGCTGAATGAGGCAACATCCCAAAATGCTGTTGAACCACCGTTACCAATTACGATTTCGTAACCAGCTGGGTTATGAAAGAGGTCCATTAGTCCCTCTTGGACACGCTTAACTAGATTCTTTACCGGAGCCTGGCGGTGAGAGGTTCCCATAAGTTCAGCACCTGCGTTAGCGAATGCTGCTATCTGAGCAGGTCTTACCTTGGAAGGGCCGCAACCGAATCGGCCATCTTGAGGGAGCAAATCTGAAGGAATAATTATCGATGCCATTACGCAAGTTTAGTAGTGCTGGGCTAAAGAAGATTTAGGCTTATCAGGTGACCGATTTGATTGATACCACCGAGATGTATCTTCGAACCATTTTGGAACTCGAAGAAGAAGGCCATGTGCCTCTGCGTGCTCGCATCTCCGAGAGACTTGATCAGTCTGGCCCAACCGTTTCAGAGACTGTTGCCAGAATGGAAAAGAACGGTCTGGTTGTTGTCTCAGGAGACCGTCATCTAGAGCTCACCACCGAAGGCCGACACCTAGCCATCGAAGTAATGCGTAAGCACCGTCTAGCCGAACTGCTATTGGCTAATGTCATCGGTTTGGACTGGCATCTAGTTCACGAAGAGGCTTGTCGCTGGGAGCACGTAATGAGCGAACAGGTTGAGCTCAAGATCCTTGAACTAGTCAAAGACGTCGAGACCTCACCTTTCGGAAATCCAGTTCCAGGTCTTGAGCACCTAGGTAGAGGAGCATCTAAGGCTATGGGGGAGATTGTTACACCTCTAATAGAGCACCTAGATGAAGAAGTTATTGTCAAAAGAATTGCTGAACCACTGCAGGGCTACTCAGATGCACTGGCTCACCTACAGGCAGCCAAGGTCGTGCCAGGAGCCCGAATAAAGGCTGTTCAAGCCACAGATAGGGTCCTGGTGAGTACCGTAGATGGCTTGAATTCAGTTAGCCTCACCGCATTTGACGTAGCTCATATATTCGTCATTCCTGCGTAAATACTGGGCGTTAGGGCCATTTAGCCTATGGATAATCTGTTCCCGCAGGATTTCGGGGTAAACTCGTAGAACCTTGAGTCAACCAACCGAGTCCAAGGAGCGAGAACGGTAAAGATTTACCCACTCGCCAGAAAACTTTAGGTTTATACCGAAGAATTTGTAAGGAGGAATAGTTTTGACAGAAAAGCCATCTGGCCGCCGTCGCGCCGACGTTGAAATTAATGTCCTCGAATCATTTGAACTTCGAAGTCGCAGATCCATCAGGGAGAGCGAAAGAAAGCGTAAAACTCGAGCTGCTCTAAAAGCAGAAAAGAGAGCAGCAAAGCTAGACCGTAAGTTCTTTGCAGCAAACCCTCCAATGGTTGAAAGCTCCTCTGGAGCTCTTATCAAGCCAGTAGCAAAGGTCCCACTTCGCAAGCGAGCAGAAGTAAAGACCATTGTGGTCATGTCTGTCATCGCTGGTGTTGCTGCAACAGCAAGCTTGCCTGCCTATGCTTACAGCCCAGCCGTAATTGCCCTTTCAGGTCTTGCTTCTAACGCTGATGGAGCAGAAGGCGAAGCTCAGAGCCTGCTCATCGCTAGCCAAGCAACCATCAGATATGAACGAGGTTCTTTTGGTGTGATGTCTGCAAACGATCTGCAGAGAATCACAGACAGAACTAACTACAGCTCTTATAAAGGTCTAACCGCATTCGACTACGCCTCAAACCCTAAGTACTCAGAACTAAACCCTGATGACATCATGAAGGTTGCTGCTAAGTATGTTGGTGTTCCATACATCCTTGGTGGAGAGCTTCCTACCGGTTTGGACTGTTCAGGTTATGTCCGCCTAGTCTTCTCTGAGTTCGGACTGCTTCTGCCTCACTCTGTGAACGCTCAGGCTGCTCACCCAAGAATCAAGAGAATCAAAAAATCTGATGCTCGCCCAGGCGATCTAGTGATCATGAAGAACCACAGCCACAACGGTATCTACGCTGGCTCTGACCTCTTCTATCACGCTCCAAGACCAGGTGACAGGGTCAAGCTAGCCACTATCTACACAGATGCCGTCTATTACGCGCGCATTATTGACTAAAAAGATAACCAATTCTTAACCTACTGTTATGGAGTGTTTTGCGACCCTCTAGACCAATTAGTCGTAGCCTTTTCCCAAGCCAACTTTTGGCTTTGAAAGGAGAAACTAATGGATGCCTTCCCTGTGCCTGCCAAGCATGAGTTTGAACACCTACACATAGTTTGTCCTTGTCAAAGATTCTCTGCTTAGACGCGTTACCGATTACGGTGACGCGTTTTTTGTTTGAGCCTTAGGTTGACCAGAAACGAAAACCTGCAATCCGTGCAGGTTATTTCGAAAGGAAGCAACATGAGAACACTAGTTTTGAATGCAGGTTACGAGCCACTGGGTGTGGTCTCGTTCAAGCGAGCGATAATTTTGGTGCTCAATAAGAAAGCAACTGTGCTTGAAGGATCAGCCGAAGCTAAAGTACACAGTGCCACTGATGAATATGACTTGCCTTCTGTAATTCTGCTGAGCAGATACGTTCGAGTTCCAGGCTCGCGAATCATCCCTCTTTCAAGACGGGGAGTACTTAGAAGAGATGGTCACCGCTGCGTTTACTGCAATAGAGCTGCTAACACAGTTGATCACGTTCAACCTAAATCAAAGGGTGGAACAGACACTTGGGAGAATCTTGTAGCTGCCTGCCTTCGCTGCAATAACAGCAAGGGGGATAAGACCTTGAGTGAAATGGGTTGGACACTGTCCTTCACACCGAGGATGCCTACCGGTGGAGCATGGCTAATTAGAGGTGCAGAAAAGCTAGAACCTGAATGGGATGAGTACCTAGCTTTACCTAAAGCCGCCTAGAAGTGCCCCCGAGAAGAATCGAACTTCCGCACATGGTTTAGGAAACCAATGCTCTATCCACTGAGCTACGAGGGCAAAATCACAACTACAAGAGTCAAACTTACCCGAATCCAGCCCAGCCTACGATGTTCGTGAAAGCCTCAAAGTTAGGCTAGTTCTCTAATGAGTGAACTAGACAGAGCCCAAGAACAGTACACCGCCTGGCTGCAAGAGATCCGAGGCATCGGTGGTGCAAACCCGCTGACCAATCTCGACCTTGATGTTCTAGGTTTAGTAAATCTTGAGAAGTCTCACCCAGTTGGGCTTTCACTTTTTACTAAGAGCCACAGAGGATTACTTGCAAACCTTGTAAGAGATCCAATCGCTTATTCCAAATCTCTAACCGAAGCTCGCCACATCAAAATCAAGAGCGAGAGACTCACAGCAAACTTTGGTTTGGAGACCATCTTCTTGCTAGCCGGTTCAATTGACTTTAGAACTGTGAGCCTAGATCTTCGTATCCCAGCGATGATGTGGGGAGCGGAGTTGATTCGTCGCGGACGTGACTACGAACTAGTTCTAGTGGGAGACCCATTTGTAAACCCAGAACTTGTAATTACCCTGAAGAAACACTTCGGCATTGATCTAGATGTTCAGAAACTCAACAGACTCTATAAAGAAGCAACTGACCTTGTTCCGATTACACTGCTTAGCTTCCTGGCCGATGCAACTAAAGACGTACCTGAATTAGAGATTCAAAGAACCCTAGTTCTAACCAACGCGGTAACCGTACCAACAATGATGCTCAAGGAATTGCCGGCATCACCGAACTCTTTCGTTTCTAAGATTGCTCAGGGTGAGCCAATTGAATCTGAAAGCGAAGATCTTCCTGACATTCTTTTAGCTGCTGATGCTGACTCTCACCAAGTGCGAATAATCAAACGAGCGGTAGCTGGAGATTCGTTTGCTGTTGAAGCACTACCAGGTACCGGCTACACACAAACCGTTGCCAACATTTTGGCTGCCTTCTCAGCAGAAGGTAAACGAGCTCTTGTCATTGCACCAAGACGACAGACCATAAATGAACTCTCTTCAAGGCTCACTCAAGCAGGGCTAAGTGGTCTCTTAGTTCGTTCATACTCTGCATGGCTAGATGTTGTGACAGCCTTGTCTCGCTTTGAGAAATCAACTCCTAGTCATCTAGCAGATGCTCACGATGCTCGTAACCGAGCTGCAGAGAACCTTGCTGAATATCACGATTCTCTGAATCAAAAGCATCCCGTATTGGGAATAAGCATTTCCGATGCTTTAGCTAAATTAGCTGAACTTAGTTCTCTACCTAAGCCACCCAAAACAACTGCACGTATTGCTGGTTCTGCTTTATTTGAAACAAGAAACAGAACTAAGGCTATTGCTCTATTACAAGAAGCCGTTGAGCTTGGAGAATTCGAAGAATCAATTCAGTCAAGTCCTTGGGCTAATTCAAGATTTGAAGATCCAAATGAGGTGCCAAGAGTTCTGTCTCTTGCTAGCCGTCTCGCTGATGAAGTCTTGCCGTCATTTGGTCAACGTCTAGATGACATCTCTAAGCAAGTTCATTTCCCAGATGCCGTTAATGTGGCCCAGTGGGGAGAGTATCTTCGACTTCTTATTAGCATCAGGGGAACACTGGATCGCTTTAGACCTGACGTCTTCGATAGACCGCTGACAGATCTCATCACAGCAACAAGCCCTAGACGTGAAAAGAACGGCATGTCTGGAAAGACTAGACGTGCTTTGAGTAAGCACGCCAAAGAGTATGTTCGCGTTGGAGTATCAGTTTCAGATCTTCACGTTGCTCTGCTTCAGATTCAAGAGCAAGCCACTCAGTGGAAAGAGCTTTGCAGTGAACCAATCCTGCCAAACGTCCCTCTAGGTCTAGATGATGCTCAAGTCATCTACCAATCATTGGTTGCAGATCTAATCAAGCTAGATTCTCATCTAGACCAGGATGCAGGACGACTAAACCTAATTGAATTACCAATTAGCGAACTCAGTGCAACCCTTAGATCTCTTGCCACAGACACTGCACCTCTGGATAACTTGGCTGCTAAGAATGATCTTCGTAAGAGAGTCCAAGACGCAGGGCTTGCTTCTCTAGTTAGATCTCTTGCCGCAAATGGTGCTCGCAACGAATCACTAATTGCTGAGTTTGACCAGTGCTGGTGGCTATCTGCCCTTGAGTATCTCTTGGTTGGAGACAATGCCTTCACCTCATACACCCCAGAGCTTCTAGCTGATCTTGAATCTAAGTTCGTGATGGCTGACCAGCGTCTACTAGTTGAATCTCGTAAAGAGGTCTCCTATAGAACAGCTTCAAGATGGAATAGAGCAGTTGCGGAACTTCCTCAAGAAGTAGAAGCAATTAGAGCTTTACTAAAGGAAAGAGTCTCGTCGCTACCTCTGATGACTCAGAAGGCTAGAAAGCTATGGCCTAACCTCGCCTCTCATATTGCTTCTAGCCCTTATGAGCTGCCTGTTGAGTTACTGCAGGAGAAGGTCTTTGATGCCGTCATCATTATGGATGCATCAGGTTCAACCATTGCCGAGAACCTATCGGGTCTGATGAGAGCAAAGCAAGTACTAGCCTTTGGCGACCCAATGATTTCAGAACCTAATGGTTTTGAGGTTGAGTGGCAGTCATCATTGAAAGCTAAGGCACCAGAGGCACCAAGTGCATTTGATGTCATTAGTTCCATCTTCGGTAGAGAAGAACTAAAGCGTTCCTATCGCCAAAAGGGACAACTATTTAGTCAACTCATCAACAAAGAGTTCTACCAGGGCAGGCTAGAAGTCGAACCGACAGCAAACGAATTTGATGGCAAGTCAGCACTAGACCTTGTAATCGTCAACGGTGAGAACCGAACACTAGGCA
This sequence comes from Actinomycetota bacterium, assembly GCA_046049845.1. GTDB lineage: Bacteria > Actinomycetota > Actinomycetes > Actinomycetales > Microbacteriaceae > Rhodoluna. The sequence goes on along the minus strand of JBJOQP010000016.1, from coordinate 767 downwards.
ATAAGAGTGCCAGCACCGAATCTCCTGCTGCTGAGGTTGAGAAGGTTATTGAGCTCATCTTGGATCACGTAAGACACCAACCAGACGAGTCTCTGCTTGTAGTCAGTGCTAGCGGAGTTCACGTTGAGAATCTCGACATTGCCCTTCAGGAAGCTATTGAGAACCACCCAGATCTAATGGAGTTCTTCGAAAAGCACGGTCGCGAGAAGTTCGAGATTGCAACGCTTGCTGATTTGAACCACAGACTTGCTGACCGAATCATCTTCACCATTGGTTTCGGCAGAACTGCCCAAGGCAAGCTTCTTTCACACTTCGGATTACTAAACGAACCTGAAGCTAGAAGATGGCTAGCCAACATGTTGGTAAGTGCTAGATACTCACTAACCATCGTTAGCTGCTTCAGCGCATATGACCTACCTGAGTTAGGTCCTGAAGGTGCTACTGCTTATCTTTCTACTCTGCTTAGACCTATCTATAACGATGCTGTTGAGACCGATACTTTTGACTCCGACCCAATGTTGGCTGATCTTTCAAGAAGACTGAAGCGATTCGGTATCAGAGTGGTTGAAGGCTTTGGTGAACGCATTCCTTTGGTTGCTTCATTTGGTAACCAGTCACTGATTGTTGAACCAGACTGGGCTAACTCAGATCTATCTATCTCAGAGCGAATTAGATTGAGGCCAGCACTACTTAGATCTCTTGGTTGGGGCTATCAGAGAGTGTATTCATTTGAAGTGTTCAGTGACCCTCAGGCTGTGGCAGAGAGA
>JBJOQP010000015.1:0-16190 GCA_046049845.1 Actinomycetota bacterium | reverse complement strand
ATTGCCATCGGGCCCAAAGGTATAGCTAGTGCAATACCGGCCAGCACTCCCGATGCGAAAATTTCCATAGTTCATCTTTTCATACCCTCAGCGACACATGAGCCTAAGGACTAGCCAATCGCTTTTACTATTAATCTGTGTCAGATTTAACAACTCTGAGACATAACCAAAGTAAGACCTTCATTTCTCAGATGTGGGGACCAGAGAGGCTTGGAGGTGAGTGGATATGGATCAAGACAAGTTTGTGGAGACATTCCGTTCCCATCTCCAGGATGTTTCTAAGTACCTAACCAGACGAGTAGAAATTAGCAACGTAGAAGATCTTGCGAGTGAGATTTTTGAGATTGCCTGGAGAAAAAGAGAATCCTGCCCCGAAGGCTTTGAATTGGCTTGGCTCTACAAAATCGCTGGGTTCGTGGTCTCCAATCACAGAAGGAAACTATCAAGAAGAGTTTTGATGTTGCCTCTGCTAGATCACGATAGGTCAGCTCCCTCCGCCGAGGACGTTGCTCTGGATGGCTCAGACGTGGCCATAGCTTTTGATTCGCTGTCTCCAAGAGATAGGCAAATACTCTCACTGTTCGTGTTCGAGCAATTAAGCGTAAAAGAGATTTCTGTGGCACTTGAAATATCAGAAAACAGCACTAGCCAGAGACTCAAGAGGGCTAGAGAACGATTGGCGAGACATCTTGCACTGCAGGTGTCAGATAACTATGAAGGAGGACATTAACCAGATATGAATAACAAATTTGAAGATGATGAAGTTTTGGATCAATTGAGAAAGTCCGCTCGGAAAACTATAGAACCAAGACTTGACGAAGGCATCATTCAATCCGCCATTTCGAGTAACAACCATGCGGGTAGACGAAAGTTTTCTGCACCTGCTCTTGTTTTTAACCTAGCCGGAGCTACTGCTGTGATATTTGGAGTTTTCGTCGTCACGGGCCCTCTAGCGTCAAGTAACCAAGAAGTTCTTTCAAGTGGAACTCAGGACCAGCTTTCAAAAATAGCAGAAGGTTCTATGGAAGCTCTTCTCGTGGAGGGTGACGTAAAGATATCCGAAGAAGATCTCATGTCTCAAGATGGTAGATCTTTAGCAGAGCATGGACTAAGCGCTGTTGGTAACTATGTATCAAATAACCCAAGCGAATTTGTCGATGAAATCTGGAATGGGCAGGGTGGAAGTTCAAATAGCAATCTTTGGGTATTTGTTGTCACCGATGCTGTTTACATCGCTAACGGAGACGACGGTGCTCGACTGAGCTCACCGTTTTATGTGGGCAATGTAGCCAGTTACACAGATCAAATATCTCGTAGTTCAGACGCAGATGGAATCAGACTTTTGATTCAAGGGGATAGCAATATTTTGTATCCGCTTGTCGTTCCTGTAAATGAAGAACAAGGAAGCCTTTATCAAGAACTTAGAGATTACATTCTCAGCACTACTTTCACCAAAGTTCCTACTTTCTAGTATTCAATCTTGGTAGTAGGCAGCCAACGACGGCTAGCATTTAGACATGAGCACTTTCACAGATAGAACCAAATCCGCCTTGTTAGTTATTGATGTTCAGGTGGGTGTTGTTGCTGATGCTTTTGAGCGTGATGCAAAGATTGCCAACATGTCGAAAGCAATAGAGAAGGCAAGAGCAGAATCAGTTCCAGTGATCTGGGTTCAGCACTCAGATGAGGGGCTTGTTCTAGAGAGTGCTGACTGGGAAATTGTTCCTGAGCTAACTGCACTACCTAGCGAACCAAAAGTTAGAAAGTTGTTTAGATCTTCTTTTGTGGAGACAAACCTTGAAGAAATTCTTGCTGGTCTTGGGGTTTCGCACCTTTATGTCTGCGGAGCTGAAACAAACAACTGTGTGAGACATACCTCTCACACAGCTCTTGAAAAGGGATATGACGTCACTTTAATCTCAGACGCTCACACAACTACTGGTTTTGATTGGGACGGCTACATCGTTGATGCAGCAAGGGTTATTGATGAACAGAACATCAACTTCATGGATTACGGACTACCTGGTCGAACAGCTAGAGCCATTCCAGTAGCGGAAGTTGCTTTTTAGTATTTAGAGCAGAGGGCGAATGTTGTTGTTTTTGTCATCATTTGAGCTGCCGATCCACATTATGAATCCAAGAATAATCAGGATGATGCTAATCACCACAAAGAACGCACTTCCAACAGATTGAGCTGTGTAAGCTCCAGAGGCAGCATTACCAACAGCATTAGAAATCAGGACTCCCACAACTCCCAACCCCATCAAAAACAGTCCAAAACTTTTCATATGTCCTCCCTTGACAACAAAGTCTCCCATAATTCTGCCTAATTACCGGTGTTTCATAAAGCATGGAACACCGTTTGTTAGAAGTCAGTTACTTCGAGATCAGCTTCCAGCCCTGCTTCTAAATCCAGCTTTATGCCTGTAGTTCACCTTAAACTTGGCGTAACCACTATGAAAGGTGATTAAACATGGCAAAAGCCGAAAAGAAAGCTGCTAAGGCAGCAGGAAAGATCAGTGAGAAGGGCCTAACTAGATACAACCTAGTCGCTGGTCTATTGCACTTGTTCTCCGCTATTTCTCTAACTGCAATTCTTGTGCAGGTAGAAGTTCAGGGATACTTCCCAGTAACAGCAACTTGGATGGATGGCCCTCCGGGATTCAAGCCAGGTCAAACCTTCACTCAGGGTGGACAGACATTCACTTTCCCTGAGCCAACAACAGTTGAACTATTCACCATCAACCTAGGTGGAGCAATTATTGCTTTCCTATTGCTTTCAGCGATCTTCCACTTCCTAATCATTTCTCCATGGTTCAAGAAGCGTTACTTCGATGGTCTAGCTAACACACACAACTACTTCCGTTGGACTGAGTACTCACTGTCATCTTCAATCATGATTACTTCAATCATGCTGTTGAACGGTTTCACTGACTTCGCTGGTCTGATCGCAGTATTCGCTGTGAACGCAAGCATGATCTTGTTCGGTGCTCTTCAGGAGAAGTACGAGAAGCCAGGTAACGGTAAGGGTCTGCCATTCATCATGGGTTGTATGACCGGTGTTGTTCCTTGGATCATCATCTTCATCTCTGTATTCCGTCCAGGTTACGAAGGTCAGAATGAGATTCCTGGTTTCGTATACGGAATCATCATCACCATCTTCATCGCCTTCAACACTTTCGCGATCAACCAGGCTCTGCAGTACAAGCAGGTTGGAAAGTGGAAGGACTACCTATTCGGTGAGCGTGTGTACATCACACTTAGCTTCGTGGCGAAGTCTCTTCTTGCGTGGCAGGTATTCTCAGGAGCTATCATTCCTGCACTTACCGCTTCCTAATAGACGCTAAAAGAAATCAGCGGTCACGTACGTGGCCGCTGATTTTCTTTAAGTTTGAGGATTAGCCGATTAGTTGGGCTACACGTTGAGGGGATACCCCAAGCAGAACTGCGATGTCTCTCATGGTGAGACCTTCATCTCTCATTCTTGAAACAACAGCTCTAATTTCAGCCGATGCTTCATCCTGAAGTTTTTGGGCTTCTTGCATCTTGTATTTAGCTGCTTCTAGATCACAAATAATCCCTGGAAGTTCAGCATCAACTTTGACGACTACTTCACAAACCTCGGAGTTACCCTTTTGTTCTTCTAAAGTCTTGATTCGTTCTACAACTAGGTCTTTGCACTGGTCGAGTCTTCTAGCGGTTACTGTGAAGCCTTCAGGTCCCTTAACTTCGGCAGCCCAACCGTCTTGGGTTCTAGCTGCTTTCACTTTGACTTCCAAGGGTTCCTCTCTTTGCGACACGCCTTAGTAAAGGGGGACTTGACAAGATTAGTCAAGTGGTGCTTTACTAAGTGAAGTCTAAATCTGACTTACTTTAAATACAAGAAACTTTGAAAGGTTCTCATGGAAATCTTCATCACTATCGCTGCTCTAGCAGTATCCGCATACGTTGCTTACGCATTCGTCAAGGCTGGACTAGACAAACTTCGCACAGCAGATGCTGACCTACTAGCAAGAGGCTGGGGCTGGGTTGAGAAGTTCCCTAAGGGATCAACTAAGTTCATTGGTCTAGCAGAGCTACTAGGTGGCCTTGGTGTTATCTTGGCACCGGTAGCAGTAACAGTATTCAACTTTGACTGGGCTTTACCACTAGGTATTGCTGCAGGTGCAGGGCTAGTTCTAGTTATGGTTCTAGCTAACCTGACTCACATTGTTCGTAAAGAGTTCAAGTACACCTACAAGTCAGGTCTAATGCTTCTAGCAGCAACTATCGTTGCAACAGTTCTACTTGCTTTCTACCCAACAGCCTAAGTATTTCTTCCAACGCCAGCCCTGGTTGCTGCTCTTTTTAGAGTGGCGATCAGGGCTGTGCCAGTTAAGAGGATAAGAAGTGAGGTAGTGATAGCTCTACCGGTATCCCAGAGAAGACCACCGGTCACAATTTCGTATTGAAGGAATCTGGTTAGGTTGCTCAACAAAGGATCACCTGCAACATAACTAATCTGTGTTCCAGTTCCAGCTAAGTACGGCCAGTTCCATAAAGTCATTAGAGCTCCATAAACAAAGCTGGCAACAATTGCATAGAGAACTAGATAGATCTTCGTTAGCCATGCTCTACTGACCTGGGGGATAAGTCCTGCTCCTAAACCAACTAGAGCTGCACCCATCATCTGGAAAGGTAGCCAAGGACCAACTCCACCGGTTAGTAGAGCAGATACAAAGATTGATCCAGATCCAAGGATGAAACCAAATCCACTTCCAAAAACATAAGCTCCCAAGATAATCAGGAAGAACGAGGTTTCTATTCCCGCTGTTCCAGCTCCTAAGAGTCTGATGACAGCATTCAGTGCTACAAGAACACCGAGCAGAGCAAGTTGTTTAGAGCTAATGTCTCCTGTTGCAAACTCAACAAGAATCAACAACAGAATCAACGGCATCAAAACAATAAAGACGGACTGCGCTAGTTGAGTTTCACTCGTGGAACTTTGAGCAATAAGTAGTGGCCAAGCAAACATTATTAAGCTACCAAAACCAGCCAGAGCGATACTCAGTCTTGAGATTATGAACTTCATAGCTGCACCTGCTCAAGACTGATTAGACCTGGCTCATTAGATATCTCAGCCAGTTGGGAAGCAAACTTTGAGCCTGCTCCTAGAACCTCAATCGGTGTGCTGTCAGTAATCAGCTTTCCATCTTCAAGGACTAACACTCTGTCTGAAACCATGGCAACGAATTCAATGTCATGGGTTGCTATGAGCACAGACCTATCGGCAGATCTAATGCTGTTCAGCTGCTTAGCAAGGGCGTGCTTAGCCGAATAATCAAGGCCTCGGGTTGGCTCATCAAGTATCAGAATCTTGGCTTGCTTCACAAGTTGAATGGCAAGAACGAGTGACAGCTGTTGACCTGCAGAGAGATCTCTCGGGTGAATGGATGTGTCAATACGTCCTGCTAAAGACTTGAATAGCTTGGCTGTGCTGCCAGGTTCAACATCAGCGAATCGGTCTGACTCTTCTAGTTCAGCACTAAGTGTTGAGAGAAATAGAAGATCTGCAGCGCGTTGGGGAACCATGGTGATTACTTCTAAACGCTCGTTAGATGAAAGCTCTGCCGTTTCGCCCTTAGAGGTAATTACGCTTCCCTTGGTCCTAGTTCCAGAACCCTGGATGGCCCAACAAAGAGTTGTCTTACCTGAGCCGTTCTCACCCATCAATGCGGTTATCTGATTGCCCTGCAAAGTAAATGAGGTTGATTGAAGTGCTTCTACAGAACCGAAGTTAACTTCTAGGTTCTGAACTCTAAGGACTTCTTCTGATGGAGCAAAAGAAGTCTTAGCAATGAACTGAGGCTTTGTCTCAGTCCACTTCTTATTGGCTGAGCTCGTTGAAACAGGAAGTGGTTTCCACCCAAGCTTTAGTCCAAGCTCAATAATTGGTGGGGCAAATCTGGAGTCGTTGAATTGTGTTGCAGTTGGGCCTTTAGTAACACTGCCATCACCGTGCACAACCAAAACAGAATCAACAGCAGCAATAACTCGAGATATACGGTGTTCAGCAAGCAGAACAGTTACACCTTCTTCTGAGCTAAGTCTTTGCAAGACTCTAAGTACTTCTGATGCACCTTCAAGATCAAGTGCTGAAGTTGGTTCATCCAAAAGCAAGATCTTCTGACCTGCGACAAGTGCTGATGCAATTGCCACTCGTTGTTGCTGGCCACCCGAGAGTGTGGCAAGTGGTCGCTCAAGAAGATCTGATATTTCAAGAAGAGCAGAAATCTTTTCAACTGAGGTTTTGATTTCAGAAATAGGAAGCCCTAGTTGTTCAGCACAGTAAACAATCTCATCGATAACGGTGTCACCTACGAAGGCATTTTCTGGTTGTTGGTTTACATAGCCAACCTTGCTTGCAAACTCATGTGGTTCTAAGCCCATTAGGTTCACCCCATCAATGATGAGTTCACCGTCGATGACACCGCCGGTGAAACTTGGTGCAAGACCATTGAGTGCTTTTAGGAAAGTTGATTTACCGGATCCAGTTGGGCCACAAACTAAAACGAATTCACCTGCGTTGATACTCAGGTTGACGTTATTGAGTTGGGGAGTTTCAGAAACTTTTGAGCCATCTGATTTTAGATAGCTGAAGCTCAAATCTTTTAGTTGAATCATTTGGCGAATACACCACCAAAGGCTAAGACAACTAAGACAAGTGAGATTGCAAGAATTATGACGTCTCCTAAACGCCACGGTTCTTTTCTATATCTTGTGATTGTTGCTCTGGCGGATGAAAGTTTTACAGAGAACCCAGCTGCCACCAATCCAACAAACAGGATTACTAGTTCAAGAGTTTGTTGTTCAGGAGAGAACAACAGCAGAGCTGATCCAGTAACGATTAAGCAGATAGCTAGGAAAGCCAGGAGTCTTGCTCCAATTACTTGGGTGTTAGATCTATTTCCCTTGCGACCAAATCCTCTTGCAGACATGCTGGCTGCTAATCCCATTGATTGATCGATGGTGTCTTCAAGAACTGGAATAACTATTCCGGTTACGGCCTTGATGCCTTTGGATTGCCCACGAAGTGACCGGGCTCTTCTGACTCTTCCTAAACTGGCAATCAATTGAGGTGCAAGGTTGATAGCAATAGAAATAGCTGTGGCAATTTCGTAGAGAGCACCTGGTGTTGACTTCAACAACTTCCTTGGATTAGCAAGGGAGTTTGCCATACCAACAGCCAAGATGATGGCCGCCAATCTGAAGCCATCTAGAAGGGCAAGTGTGAAGGCTTCTTGGGAAATCGGACCGAAGAGTTTTAGAGCATTACCGAAACCAAGGTCGATGTCGATCGAAGGTAGCAGGAGAAAAGCATCTTTAGTTGATGAACCTAGATTGAAAATGATTCGAAAGATAACTCTCAGGGCTACAACGATTGCTGCAAGTTTTATGTAGAAAGAAATTGATTGGGCCCAAGGTGAATCATCTCTGCATAGTTTGATTGTGACAAGTGATGCAACACAAATTCCAATCAAGACGAATACGTTGCTTGAAAGTGATGCCATCACAGCAAGGCTTAGCCCTGCTAGCCACCAAGTCATTGGATTAGTTTTACTTGCAGAGAGTAAGTGAGCTGCTCTAGTTATTGCAGGCATAACTATTCAAACTAATTCGCGGGGGAGTCTGGATGGATTCACCCGGCAAAAGAAAACGCCAACCTTCGCTAATCCCACACTTTACTTTGTGTGTTGATGCACCGATCGGGCTGTATTGCCATTCATTGTTTTCATCGCCTAGAAAATAAGCCCAGCTACCATTTTTTGTTCCAGGGGTTTCGGTGCATGGTTCTTCAGACTCTGAAGGGAAGCCTTCAATGCGACAAACAAATCCGACTGGGTATTTATCTGTGCCACTGACTTCAAGACCAGCAGCTTCAAATAAGTCCCAAGAGTAACCTTCAAAGTTTTGAACACACTTGACTTGTGTTGGCAGCGTGCTGCCTGAACCAAAATCAACGACCAAACTTGTGCCAGCATCGAGACACATCCCTGCTTCAACAGAAGCAGGGATGTTCTCATCGATTGCTTTTACCTGGTTTAGGTTGATGGCATACCCAACGGCTACCAGCAGCACTAAACCAATAAGGCTAAGTCGAACGATTGTTCTCATTAGATTTAGCTGTTGTCCTTGTTGCGTTCATTGTTGATCTTGTTAACAACATCAATGAAGGTCAGACTTGAAAGTGGAAGCAACGCCTGAACAGATGTGAATACATCGCTTGCACCTTCGCTGTATGCAGATGGGATACCAAAGTCGGTTTCATTGATCTGGGAAGCTAACCACTCAACTGACTTTGTTGCGTCTTCATCTGATGCAATGAGAGCCATTGCTCCGTATGAAGTACCAGCTAGATCAAGAGCGTCATAAGCAACGTAGTGTGTACCTTCAACAAGGTTGTCCTTTAGCCAAGTTAGAGACTTCTCGTTAGCAAGGCTCTTAGTTGATTCAGCTGACTCTGAGCCGAAACCTTCTGTTGCCTTGATAGCCATAACAGCGAATGAGGTTACATCTGCAGCCTCTGCACTCTGATCGTCACCCTTGGTGTATTTGTAGCCACCGGTTGATTCAGCGTTGTTGGCTAGCTGAACTGCGACTTTGCTAGCCAATTCATTGTTTTCGCTTGCAATCAGGGCTAAAACAATCCATGAATAGGCGAAATTGTTAGTGTCTTCGACATATCCTTCTGAATCAATAGCTGCCTTCAAGTCGAATAGGACTGAAGGGACTGTTGGGTGATCACCGAATCCAGCTGCGTAAGCAGTGAATACATATGTAGCCTTCAGGCCTGGTGAGGTTAGCAGAGCAGTGTTTGAAGTAGCCCAGTCAATTGATGCATCGAGCTGTTCCTCGGTGTAACCAAGAAGGCTCAAATTGGTCAAAGCCTCTAGAGTTAGCCCAATTTCAGCCTTTCCAGCCTCAAATGGGGTCAAAAACTGGCCATCCTGGAAGGAATCTAGGACAAATTGGCTAGTTTTTGGCTGCTGATCGATTACTTGAGCGGGTTGGCTTGAGCAGCCTGATATTGCTAGTGATATTGCTGTTATTGCTGATATAAATAGTGCGAAACGGCGCACTTCCTTTGTGTTAGTTGACATCGCAACCCTTTCGGTGTGTGCGATCCAGTGCTTTGGCGGGTATAAGAACACCCGACTCCACCCGTAGACCACGACGGTTTTTATAATTGGAGTCCTCGACTGTCTAATCAGGCATTCCGACTCATGCCAAGGCATTTACGGTTGCGGGTCAGTGCCGGGTTTACACCGGCTTTCCCTGAAAAGTTTCGTATAAGAACGTGTTTAGGCTAACAGGAAATTTGAGGCAGTGTATTAGCCATGCCAAAGTAAAGGGCGATATTCTGCAGGGCCAAGTAATTGAGCTCGAATAGCGTGTCCCTGCATGGCTGCAGCCCAAGTAATTAGCGAGAATTCTCGCAATAACGTCAAATGTAACGACTTCGTCACAAAGGGTAATTTTCTGAAAAGCCTATGGTTTTTGCCGAAAGTTAATCTATTCTTAACAACACAGATGTTATCTCTGTCGTATTTCTATACGTCCTAGGTAACCCATATAAGGAGAAACACATGAATGCAAAACGTATCGCTCGTGCGATAGCGCTAGCTGCAGTTGGTTCCTTGGTTCTTACAGGAGCACCTGCTCTTGTGGGTCCAGCAACGGCTGCAACTAAGTCAACACTTATCATTCACTCACCAGCTGAGATCACATCTTTGAACTCAGGCACAAGTGATGGTAACACCACTTACAACTCACAGCTGGGTTACTTGACCGGTTCTGGATTCCTTTACTACGACAACCAGACTGTTCTGAAGTACAACACCAAGCTTGGAAGCATGAAGATCACAAAGAACTCTTCATCTGACTTCCGTATCACTTACACCCTTGTAAAGGGACAGACCTGGTCAGATGGTACTCCTATCACTGCAGACGACATGTTGCTAAGCCACATCGTTTCAGCTAACGACTACTCAAAGTCTGCTGGTTTGGGTGACCCTTCAACCACTACAGCTGCATTCGACAGCGTTGGTTACAGCGGTACCTATGCAGAGAACGTAGTTGGTCTACCAACTATCAGCAAGGACAAGCTATCTCTTGAAGTTAGATTCAAGAAGCCTCTTCCAGACTGGCAGCTACTAGCACCAGGTGTGTCACCAGTACACGCTCTGTCATTGCTAGCAGACAAGAAGACTGGCCTACAGTCAGCTGCTGTAAACGCTGCTGCAAAGGCTAAGTTCACAAGCACTTTCCAGAAGAAGACCAAGGCACACTTGCTTGCTATGGGTAAGGTCTGGACTGAGAGCTACAACATCAAGACTGTAAACGCTTCTACCAACAAGCTGCTTTTGATCAGCAACGGTGGATTCATCATCCAGTCAGCAGTTGCAGACTCATCTGTTACTTTGGTTAGAAACACCAAGTACAACTCAGGTCCAGCAATGGCAACCTCATTCCCTGTAACCAAGGTAATCATCAAGGTTATCGAGAACGACACATCAGCTGTTCAGGCGTTGCGTAACGGTGAAGTAGACCTTTACTACAACACAAACCCAACAATCGCTGGTAACGCGTCTCTAAAGGCACAGGGTGCAAACATCACTGTTCTAACCAAGAAGGGTGCTGGTTACTCACACTTCAACCTTCGTGTTGGTGAGCCATTTGGTGGAGAAGACCCATACCGTGGTCCATTCTTCGGTAACAGCCAGAAGGCTAAGGATCTTCGTACAGCATTCCTATACGTAGTTCCTCGTTCACAGATGATTGCTAACTTCATCCAGCCGCTAGACCCTAACGGTGCTGAAATCAAGCCTATGGACACACACTTCGCGTTCCAGGGAACAACTGAGTACAACAACATCACCAAGGCAACTGGTATGGCTAAGTACACAGCTGGTACACAGGCTGACCGCACCGCTCTAGCACTTGCATTGGTAAAGAAGCACTACCCAACTGCATCTGCTTCAGAGGCAAAGGTAAACGTCAAGCTGCTATTCGCTTCAACTTCAGGTCTTAGAGTCTCACTTGCAGCTCTAATCAAGGCTGAAGCTGCGAAGGCTGGTTTCGACGTTGACACAACTGGTAGCACCGCACTGTTCGACAACATCGACAGCGTTGACTATGACGCAGCGATGTTCGGTTACGGTCTAAGTTCTGTTAGCCAGGCAAACGGTACTGCTATCTACAAGTCAGACGGTGGAAACAACGCTTATGGTTGGAACAGCGCTTCAATCGACCAGAACGTTTCAAAGCTCGAGAGTGAACTTCTGACTCCAGCACAGGTTACTGCTGCACGTATCGCAATTGAGAAGATCTCTGTTGCAAACGCGTACGGTTTCCCGCTGTACCAGAACCTAACTACAGCTGCATCGAACAAGGCACTGAAGAACTTCAAGCCAGCTCCACTAGGTCAGAACCTAGTATGGAACTACTGGGAGTGGAACTTCAAGCCATAGTTCTTGAAAACCTATAAAATTGTGGGAGCATCCAATTTGGGTGCTCCCACTTTTTAGGTGTGGAGGACGAACTTCACGGTTTTTCCCGTTCGTCAACGCTTCAATTTAGTTTTAAATTTTGACTTAGGTCACTGGAAAGGACTCTTGTGATTGCATACATTTCAAGACGATTAGGCATGATGCTTTTGATCGTTTTCGGAGCCAGCTTCATGGTCTACAACTTGCAGGCGATTTCATCAGACCCGCTAGAAGTGTTTGCTGAGAGCACCGAGAAGAACAAGCAGCAGCAGATGGATCGTTTGATTCGTGAATTGAATCTAGACGTCCCGCCTCCAGTGCGTTACTTCATCTGGTTCCGAGGAATCATCGCAGGTCTATGGGGACAGCTTGACTTAGGTCAAACCCGCGACAACTTCCAGGTAATCGATTCAATCGCAGCTGCGATTCCAATCACATTCAGACTTGTTATTGCCTCAACGATCTTGGCAATTCTTTTGGGTATCACAATCGGTATGATCACTGCTATTCGTCAGTACAGCCGCTTTGACTACACAATGACTTTTATCTCATTCCTTCTTTTCTCTCTTCCAATTTTCTGGGTAGCTGTACTTCTAAAGGAGTACATGGCAATCCAGTTCAACGACTTCTTGGTAAATCCGCAAATACCTTTCGAGGTGGTTGTAATAGTCGGTTTGATTGTCGGATTCGTAATGGCAGGAATCATTGGTGGAACTCGCAAACGTTTCCTAACAACTTTTGCTGGAGTTTCCCTATTCGCAGGAGCACTCGTGTTCTACATGGGTAACACAAGCTGGTTCACTGACCCAGGTCTAGGAATCATCGGTGTTGGTGTTATGGCATTCGTTGCTGCTGTTGTGACAGTTCAGCTCGCAACTGGACTAGACAACAAGGCCTCATTGAGAACCGGTTTAATTGCAGCTTCTGTTGTGACAGTCGGTTACTACCCGCTTCAGCTACTACTTGGCCCAGAGTCAGGTTTTGGAAGTGTGTTCTTAGTTTTCAGCATCACAATCGCTATCTCGGCAATTGTCGGTTACTTCGCTGACCCTGAAGAAAGAAGAACCAACACACGTACCGGTGTTATTACTGCTTTCGTTGGAACTTTCGTTTTGATGATTGACAGAACCATGCAGGAATTCAATGGCTACATGTTCTCAGATGCGATCAACGGCCGTCCGGTTTCTACAATTGACCAGGCAAACCCAAACCTCAGCACAGAACAAGCGGCAAGCTTCTGGATCTCAGGTCTTGATGCAGTAATGCACTTGATCCTTCCAACGATTGCTTTGACTCTTGTTTCATTCGCAGGTTACGTTCGCTTCTCAAGAGGAAGCTTGCTTGAAGTTCTGAACATGGATTACATCAGAACTGCAAGAGCGAAGGGTTTGACAGAAAGAACTGTTATTACCCGTCACGCGATGAGAAACGCAATGTTGCCTCTAACCACAATCTTGGTTAACGACTTCGCCGGTGTTATTGGTGGAGCGATTATTACCGAGAGCATCTTCCAATGGAAGGGTATGGGTTCATTGTTCAACCAAGCTCTTGGTTCTTATGACCTCAACTTGCTCATGGGTGTATTCATCATCGGAGCAGTTCTAACTGTTGTTGCCAACCTGGTCGCCGACCTTCTTTATGGAGTTGTTGACCCTCGTATTCGAATCAGAAAGTAGATAAAGATGTCTGACGTAGAAAAGAAGAGCTCGCAGCTAAGCGAGAAGAGCGAAAACGAGATTGAGCTCAAAGAGACTGCTGGTCTAAGCCAGGGTCAAATCATCCTTAGACGTTTTGTCCGCCACAAGGCTGCGATGATCTCTGTCTTTGGCCTACTGTTTGTGATCTTGTTCAGCTTCTCTGCTTCAGGTATCCACCTTGGAACATCTGAAAACCCAATCACCGTAAAGGGTTGGTGGCCATACAGCATTGATGACATCGATCCAGAAGGTGCTATTGAGAGCATTTGTGAGAACGGTATCCCTGGATGTCCAACACTAGACGTTCTACCTGAGTTCGTTGATGGCGACGGAATGGGCTTTGGTGCCCACCCTCTAGGTATGGACCAGATTGGTACTGACTACCTAGCACTTGTTACACGTGGTGCAGAGCAGTCAATCATGGTTATGATCATCGTTGGTTTCATGGGCCTAATCATTGGAACTGTAGTTGGAGCTATCGCTGGTTTCTACGGTGGAATAGTCGACTCTATTTTGATGCGTGTAACGGACATGTTCTTGGTAACACCAACTCTGATCATCGGAGCGGTGATTGGTTTCCAGTTCGGTAACCTCGGTGTTATTCCACTTGCCATCATGTTGGGTCTGTTCGCCTGGATGGGTCTTGCTCGTTTCGTAAGAACAGACTTCCTAACTCTTCGAGAGCGTGAATTTGTTGACGCTGCGAGAGTGGCTGGAGCAAGCAACAAGAGAATTATCTTCAAACACATCTTGCCAAACGCAATGGGTATCATCATCGTTGCTGGAACGCTTTTGATGTCTGGAGCTATCTTGATTGAGTCTGCTCTGAGCTTCCTTGGCTTTGGTGTTCGTGCACCGGACGTTTCACTTGGTCTATTGATCAGCAAGTATCAGGACACCTTTAGCGTGGCACCGTTCTTGTTCTGGTGGCCAGGTCTATTCATCATCTCAATCGCGTTGTTCGTGAACTTCATCGGAGATGGTTTGAGAGACGCGTTCGACCCACGTCAGAAGAAGAGAATTAGCTTGAAGGACAGAATTAGGTCATCAACCATGAAGGTTAAGGCTTAATGAATTCCTTTGATTCTTTCACTAATGAGCTGGTAAGCGAGACCGCTGTCGCTGCTTGTGCTTTGGCTGATCGAAGTGAAATCACTATCGGTCTTCTCCTTCTGGAGGAATTTGCCAACGCTCCAACGCTGCACGCTATCGCTAACCCAGCGCTGTCTTCCGTTAGCGGGAGCAACCCAAACGCGGGTCTTAGTGTCGGAATGGTGAACAAGCAGAGCCCACTTGGTATCCAAGGAAGTGATGTCACTGTAGTTGATTTCAACCTTTTTGACGGGGTTAACAATAACCATGCTGGTTTCTTTGAGAACGAGCTTGGGTCTAATCCAGAAGATGTAGACAACGAAAGCAACGGTTGCGGATGCTGTCAGGTCAAGAAGGAGAATGCTTCCTTCGCTTGGATAGAGAAGAGCTTGAACCAAGAACAAAGTGTTCAAAAAGAAAGCAACGCCAGCCCAGCCCAGGTTACCCTTGGGGCGAAAAACTTGATTCTGTTTCATGACTCAATCATCGCATTTAATTCATTCGATGGAATAGGAAATAACTAATGAGCAAGCCAGTACTTAAGGTATCTAACTACAACGTCGACTTCTGGGTTGATGGTGTTTGGTACCCAGCAGCTATCGACATGAACTACGAGGTAATGCCGGGTAAGACCCTAGCTATCGTGGGTGAGTCTGGATCAGGTAAGTCTTCAAGCTCAATGGGTTTGATGGGATTGCTTGCATCCAACGCTAGAACCTCAGGTACCGTTGAGGTCCAGGGCGTTGACATGCTTAGCGCTAGCCCTGCACTGGTTAGAAAGTACCGTGGTAAGGAAGTTGCTTACATCTTCCAAGAGCCAATGACCGCTTTGAACCCTGTTTACACAATCGGTTTCCAGATTGTTGAAACTCTTCGAAACCACTTCACCATCAGCCAGAAGGCAGCCAAAGAACGTGCTGTTGAACTAATTCAGATGGTTGATATTCCTAACCCAGAGGCTTCTTTCTCTAAGTACCCTCACCAGCTATCAGGTGGTCAAAAGCAGAGAGCAATGATTGCTATTGCACTTGCCTGTGACCCAGCACTTCTTATTGCTGATGAGCCAACAACAGCTCTTGACGTTACTGTTCAGGCTGAAATTCTTGACTTGATGAGAGATCTTCGTCACAAGTTGAACTCAGGAATTCTTCTTATCACTCACGACATGGGTGTTGTTGCTGACATGGCAGATGACATCTTGGTTATGAAAGATGGTGAGACTGTTGAATACGACACAGCTGACAACATCTTCAATAGACCTAAGCACCCATACACAAAGGAACTTCTTGCTTCTGTTCCTCGTCTAGGTTCTGCTCCAAGCAGACCTCAGATCAAGTCAAACGGTGTTGAGCCTGTTCTTTCAATGTCTGATGTGACAATCGAATATCCAAAGCGTGGACGTGTTCCAGCCTTCGCTGCTGCAAAAGACATCAACTTCGACATCTTCCCTGGTGAAATCCTTGGTCTAGTAGGAGAGTCTGGTTCAGGAAAGACAACCATCGGTCGTGCCGCTATTGGTCTGCTTCCTGCTAAAGAAGGTTCAATCAAGGTTGTTGGCAAGGAAATTGGTAAGGCAACTGGAAAAGAGCTTAGAGACATCCGTAAGCACACAGGTATCGTCTTCCAGGACCCTGCTTCTTCTCTAAACCCTCGTCTACCTATCGGTGAGAGCATTGGCGAGCCTTTGCTGCTTGCAGGTGTTGCTAAGGGTGCTGAACTAGATGCAATGGTTGAAGAACTTCTAGACAAGGTCGAGCTAGCTCGTTCATACAGAAACCGTTACCCACACGAGCTTTCTGGTGGACAGCGTCAACGTGTCGGTATCGCTAGAGCTCTTGCTCTGAGCCCAGACATCTTGATTGCCGATGAGCCT
>JBJOQP010000014.1:0-16368 GCA_046049845.1 Actinomycetota bacterium | reverse complement strand
GATGGGTCTTACGTGTAAGCGTCTAAAAAGTACCTGCGAAACCTTTGTTTATCTCTGTGTGGACGAGACCAACTACCCCAAGTATCGCACGGATATGCTCAAAAGCAATGGATTAGGGGCTCTTGAAGCCAATTCACAGGCCCGAGAAAGCGGCTACTTCCAAGTAAACATTGGGATTTGAAGGCAAAGTTTGCTGTGTATTGGCAGGTTTTCCCCTAAACACCCGCCATTATCTCAAGGTTGCTCGTGCCATACTTGCAGTATGAGTGAGCAGAAAACAGCAGAAAAAGAACTAATTGGAGCTCCAAGATCCCTTGCTCTAGTTCTTATCATCTTCGGAATTATTGGCTGGATTGGAGCTTTTGCTCTAACAATCGAACGTATTCACGTTGCTACCGACCCCGGCGCGACACTAGCTTGCGATCTCAACATCTTTATCTCCTGCAAAACCGTCATGCTGACCTGGCAGGCAAAGCTTCTAGGTTTCCCTAACTCTCTAATCGGTATTGCTGCATTTATGGCACCAATCATTGTTGGTTTCGCAATTCTTGCTAAAGCTAAATTTGCCAAGTGGTTCTGGAGATTATTCCTTCTTGGAAACTTCTTTGGTTTCCTATTTGTTCTATGGCTATTCAGCCAGAGCCTTCTAGTCATTAACGTCCTATGCCCTTACTGCATGGTTGCTTGGACTGGAATGATTCCTATCTTCGTAACACTCTTCCTATTCAGTGCAAGAGAAGACATCATTCCAATGCCAATTAGAACAACAGCATTCTGGGATGGAGCATTCGCTAAAGCTTGGATTTGGGTTGTAATGACATTCCTAATCATCATCGTCTCTATCGTCATTAGATTCTGGACTCGATGGATTCCGATGTTCAATCAGCTCGGTTGGATCTAATACTTATTTAAACAGTTGATGGGATGCCCAATTGGGCATCCCATCAAACTTTAGGCTTCGGTAATTAGAACCAGAGAGCTAGTTCTCTAGTTGCTGACTCAACTGAGTCAGAACCGTGAACTAGGTTCTGCTGAACCTTTAGACCCCAGTCGCGACCTAGGTCTCCTCTAATGGTTCCTGGAAGTGCTGCTGTTGGATCTGTTGCTCCAGCAAGAGCTCTAAAACCTTCAATAACTCTGTTGCCTTCTACTTTTAGTGCAACAACATCGCCTGATGCCATGAACTCAACTAGTGGCTCATAGAAAGGCTTGCCTTCGTGCTCTGCGTAGTGCTGGGCTAGAAGTTCTCTCGAAGGTGTTAGCTTCTTCACATCAACAATGACGTAGCCCTTGGTTTCAATTCTTCTGATGATCTCGCCAATTAGGTTTCTCTTCACACCATCTGGCTTTACTAATACGAGAGTCTGTTCAGTCATTATTTGTCATCCTTATCGATTTCTATTTTGAAAACATTTTCACCAGCACGGTTCTTCTTAGCTAGATCGATTGTGTAGCCAGCAATCATCGCCCAACCCCAGAATCCAACGAAGATGATTGAGATTAGAAGCATCCATGGTACGAAGAAAGAAACAACTAGAAGAACTAGCTGCAGAGCCCAACCAAACCAGTAGGACCCCTTCTTGCCTAGATAACCAGGGGTAAGAATAAGAATTGCTGAAAGAGTAAGTCCGATTCCCCACACTGTCGGCCCATCAGCTACCTTCAAACCAAATGCAGCCAGGGTTCCAAAGAACACTACGAAAGATTCAAAGGCAAGAACCATTGAACCTAGAGTTCTGCGAACTGAACGATTATTCATCTGAATCCTCCTGAATTTGGCGGAACTTGAGAACGTCCCCAATCAAAGATACCGTTCCTGTAACAACAATCGTTGAATTAGGAGTTGGCGGTAGTTTCACTTCTGCAAGTGAAAGAGCTTCTATGAAGTCCTCTTCAACAAATACTCGATCATCTCCGAATACTTTTCTAGCGATAGCAGCAAGTTCATCGGTGTTACTTGCTCTAACACTTGTGCTCTTAGTGATGATGATTTCAGCCATCACTTTCTCAAGGTGTTGAAGGATCCCTTCCGCATCTTTCTCGCCAAGGATAGATACCACTCCAACTACGTGAGGTAATCCAAAGGAATCAGTCAATGCTGATGCCAGCGAGAAGGCACCATGCGGGTTGTGTGCTGCGTCAAGAATGATTCTTGGAGACTTGCTAACTACTTGCAATCTTCCTGGTGAAGAAACATCTGCAAGTGCTGGTCTAAGAATTAGATCTGATATCGGAGCCGATGCTCCCCCAATGAATTCTTCAACTGCAGCAATAGCAACTGCTGCGTTAGCTGCCTGGTAAGCACCGTGCAGAGGAATGAAGAGATTCTCATACTTTCCAGCAAGACCATCAACTGAGAAGGTAATACCTAGTTCAGATTCAATGTATTCAGTAACTGTGAAGTCTTGACCAAGAATTCTGAAGGTGTCTCCAATTTCTGAAGAAACTCTTTCAAGAACTTCAAGAGCCTCTTGCGGCTGAACTGCAGACACAACTGCAGCACCTGACTTGATGATTCCAGACTTAGTCTCAGCAATCTGAGCAATGGTTTCACCCAAACGTTCTTGGTGATCTAAATCAATTGGAGTGAAAACCGCAACATCACCATCAGCAACGTTTGTTGAATCCCATGCTCCACCCATACCAACTTCTAGAACTAGAACATCAATAGGAGCATCAGCGAAGGCGGCAAAAGCCAGAACAGCTAGAGCCTCAAAGAATGTGAGTCTTGAATCCCCCTGAGCCAAGAGTTCTTGGTCAACCATGTCAAGAACAGGTTCAATGTCTTTGAATACTTCATAGAGGATTTCATTAGAGATAGGTTCACCATCTAGAGCGATACGTTCATTGAGATTTATTAGATGAGGGCTTGTGAACCTTCCAGTTCTTAGTCCATGCTCTCTAAGAATTCTCTCGATGATACGAGAGGTGCTGGTCTTACCGTTGGTACCGGTTACGTGAATAACACGATAAGACTTTTGTGGATCTCCTAGAAGTTCAACTGCTCTTCTGGTTGGTTCAAGACGAGGTCTGAGTTTGTGCTCAGGAATCCTTGCCATCAATGAAGCTTCAATTTCTTGAATCATCCTTAGAGCGTTTGACTCTGAACTCATATCTTCTTCACCAAGATGCCGATTGGTAGATCTTCACCAACGGTTACGCCTTCACCTTCAACATCTCCAAGAGTTGTTTCAAGTTCCAGTGTCAAAGTTTCAGACTTGACTAGTTCTTCATGGGTAGCAATTGCATCAACTACATCCTGAACGCTAGTAACAACTAGCTTGATGCGATCGCTAACATCCAGGTCAGCGTCCTTACGAGCTTGCTGAACTGCTCTAATGACATCTCTAGCAATACCTTCAACTTCAAGTTCTTTAGTGACTCTTGAATCAAGAAGAACAAAGCCACCTGAAGGCAAGATACCGATTAGGTTAACTGACTCAGCTGCATCTGAAAGATCAGCAACTAGATCGATTTCGTATTCACCTTCGATAAGTTCAATGCCACCACAGATAACCTTGTCGCCATCTTGTGACCAGTCCCCTGACTTAGATGCACCGATAACCTGTTGCACCTGCTTACCAACACGAGGTCCAAGTGCTCTTGAGTTAACAGTCAGTCTCTTGATAACACCAAACTCGGTTGTTGAATCTAGTGATAGTTCGACTAGATCAATTGACTTCACGTTTAGTTCTTCAGCGATGATGTCAACAAACTCAGATAGGTCATCAGCATTCTTGGTGACAACAGTCAACTTAGCTAATGGCAAACGAACTCTTAGTCCATTTACTTTTCTCAGACCGTTTGCAACAGATGAAACAGTTCTCACCTGGTCCATCGCAGTCATTAGCTTGTCATCAGCCTTTAGAGCTTCATGATCAGGCCACTGCGTTAGGTGAACTGATCTCATGCCGGTTAGTCCTTGGAAGACTTCTTCTGAAATAAGAGGAAGCATAGGAGCTGCAACACGAGTCATGATTTCAAGAACTGAATACAAAGTGTTGAAAGCAGCTGCATCGCCATCCCAGAATCTAGCTCTAGATCTTCTGACGTACCAGTTGGTTAGCACATCCGCGAAGTCACGCAATCTTGCGGCAGCACCAAAGGTGTCAAAGCCATTTAGATCTGCTGATACTCCAGCAACCATCTCTCTGGTCTTAGCTACTAGATATCTATCCAGTACATCATCGCTAGATAGATCGAACTTAGCTTCATAACCTGCAGCGTTAGCGTAGAGAGTGAAGAAGTAGTAGGTGTTCCATAGTGGAAGTAGAACCTGTCTAGTTCCTTCTCTAATGCCTTGTTCAGTAACAGACATAGTTCCACCACGAAGAATTGGGCTTGAGAGCAAGAACCAACGCATCGCATCTGACCCATCACGGTCAAAGACTTCATTCACATCTGGATAGTTACGCAAAGACTTAGACATCTTCTGTCCATCACTACCTAGAACAATTCCGTGAGACACAGCTGTCTTGAATGCTGGTCTATCGAATAGTGCTGTTGATAGCACGTGCAGGGTGTAGAACCAACCTCTGGTCTGACCTGAGTATTCAACGATGTAGTCACCTGGTGAGTGTGAATCAAACCACTCGCTGTTTTCAAACGGGTAGTGAACCTGAGCAAAAGGCATTGAACCAGATTCGAACCAGCAGTCTAGAACTTCTGGAACTCTAACCATCATTGACTTACCTGTTGGGTCATCAGGGTTCACTCTGGTTAGGTGATCAATAGTTGGACGGTGGAAATCAGCAACACGAACTCCGAAGTCTGCTTCTAGTTCATCTAGAGAACCATAGACATCCATGCGTGGATAGTTAGGGTCAGTTGATTTCCAAACAGGAATAGGAGCTCCCCAGAAACGGTTACGGCTGATTGCCCAGTCTCTAACGTTCTCTAGCCACTTACCGAAAGAACCATCTTTAGTGTGTTCAGGAACCCAGTTGATCTCCTGGTTTAGTTCAAGCATTCTGTCTTTGAGTTTTGTTGTTTCAACAAACCAAGATGAAACTGCTTTATAAATCAGAGGGTTCTTGCATCGGTAGCAGTGAGGATATGGGTGGTCGTAGCTTGCCTGCTTTAGTAGGCGTCCCATGTCTTTAATCTTTTGTGTGATTGGCTTGTTCGCTTCGAAGACATGCTGACCAACAAAGTCAGTGATTACTGAGTTGTATTCTCCACGCTCGTTTACTGAAACATAAACAGGAATTCCTGCTGCTTCACAAAGCTTCTGGTCATCTTCACCGTATGCAGGTGCTTGGTGAACAACACCGGTACCTTCACTATCAGCAACATAGTCACCAACAATGATCTGCCAAGCGTTCTTCACATCAAACTTGGATTCATCAGCGTAGTAATCAAAAAGTCTTTCGTATTTGATTCCAGCTAGTTCTTTACCAAGGACTGTTTCTTCAATAGCTGCATTAGCAGA
Organism: Actinomycetota bacterium; assembly: GCA_046049845.1. GTDB lineage: Bacteria > Actinomycetota > Actinomycetes > Actinomycetales > Microbacteriaceae > Rhodoluna. Next base: position 10,937 of record JBJOQP010000014.1, on the reverse strand, counting down.
TTCAATATCTTCAAAGCCAAAATCCTTTAGGTGTGCACCAATTAGTGACTTAGCAAGCAGGTACTTCCCTGATTCGGTGTTGATAACTGCATATTCAATTTCTGGACCAACGGCTAGAGCAAAGTTAGTTGGCAGTGTCCATGGAGTTGTTGTCCAAGCAAGAATCTTTACTCCAGCAAATTTCTGTCCTTCAAGAATTGGGAAGGTAACAGTTACTGTCTGATCTTGCCTGTTTTGGTAAACATCTTCATCCATACGAAGTTCGTGGTTTGAAAGAGGTGTTTCACATCTCCAGCAGTATGCAAGAACTTTGAAGCCTTCATAAATAAGGCCCTTCTTATGAAGTTCTTTGAATGCCCAGAGCACACTCTCGGTGTATGGAGCATCTAGAGTCTTGTAGTCATTCTCAAAGTCAACCCAACGAGCCTGACGGGTAACGTATGTTTCCCACTCCTTGGTGTATTTCAATACTGAGGTGCGGCAGTAGTCATTGAACTTATCAATACCGAACTTCTCGATCTCAGGTCTTCCAGAGATCTTTAGTTGTCTTTCTGCCTCAACTTCAGCTGGCAGACCATGGGTGTCCCAACCAAAGCGTCTTTCAACTCGGAATCCCTGCATGGTCTTGAACCTAGGAACAGTGTCCTTGGCATAACCGGTTAGTAGGTGTCCGTAGTGAGGAAGGCCGTTTGCGAAGGGAGGACCGTCATAAAAGACGAACTCAGGGGCGTTTTCGTCCTTGCGTTGGTCTATAGAAGCCTGAAAAGTCTTGTCTTTAGCCCAAAACTCGAGGATTGACTCTTCAATGGCAGGGAACGATGGGCTAGCTGGGACCTGGTCGCGGATGCCAAAAGAAGCTCCATTATTTTTGGGATACATGGCTTGCTCTCTGGGTTTAGGGGTAAAAGTTCTAATCTCAATGTTAATCTTAATGAACCCTAACTTTTTGGAGAAGCACAACGTGACCTCAAGCCACGAAACCCCTGATTTCAGAGCCCCAGCCTCAACCCCTGAACGCGTAGGCGTAGAAGGCCTAGAGGAGAAATGGGCTCTAGCCTGGGACACCGATGGAACCTACAAGTTCAGAAGAGACGTGGACAAGTCCCGGGTCTTCTCTATTGATACCCCTCCTCCTACAGTTTCAGGGTCTCTGCACGTAGGACACGTCTTTAGCTACACCCATACTGACGTTGTTGCCAGATTCCAACGTATGCGTGGCAAAGAGGTTTATTACCCAATGGGTTGGGATGACAATGGTCTACCAACCGAGCGACGCGTCCAGAACTACTTCGGGGTTCGTTGCGATCCTTCACTTCCATACATCGAGGGTTTCACCCCTCCTTATGAAGGTGGAGACAACAAGTCTTCTAAGGCAGCAGACCAGATTCCTATCTCAAGAAAGAACTTCATTGAGTTATGCGAGAAGCTAACAGCTGAAGATGAACTTCAGTTCGAGGCTCTATGGCGTCAGCTAGGTATCTCAGTTGACTGGGACCAGACTTACCAAACCATCTCCCCTGCAGCTCAAAGAGTTTCTCAGCAGGCTTTCCTAAACAACCTCTCACGAGGTGAGGCCTACCAGTCAATGGCTCCAACTCTTTGGGATGTCACATTTAGAACTGCAGTTGCTCAAGCAGAACTAGAAGACAGAGACCAGCCAGGTGCTTATCACCGCATCGGTTTTGATGGTCCTGACGGAAAAATCTTTATTGAGACAACAAGACCTGAACTTATTCCTGCTTGTGTGGCTTTGGTAGCTCACCCAGATGACGATCGTTACAAGGCTCTGTTTGGAAAGACAGTAAAGAGTCCTTTGTTCGGAGTTGAAGTTCCAGTAGTTGCTCACCGCCTTGCCCAGATTGACAAGGGTTCAGGTATTGCAATGATCTGTACCTTTGGAGATCTAACAGATGTTATCTGGTGGCGTGAACTAGATCTTCCTAACCGAGCAATCATTGGTTGGGATGGGCGCATTCTGGAAACTGCTCCGGATGTAATCAATACTCCTGAAGCTCTTGCTATCTATGCAGAGCTTGCAGGCAAGACAGTCTTCTCAGCTAAGACAAGAATCGTTGAACTACTTCAAGAGTCAGGTGACATGGTTGGCGACCCTAAGCCAATTGCTCACCCAGTTAAATTCTTTGAAAAAGGTGACCGTCCACTAGAGATAGTTTCAACTAGACAGTGGTACGTGAGAAATGGTGGTCGCGATGCTGATCTTCGTTCTCGACTACTTGAATTAGGCAAGGAACTAAAGTTCCACCCGGACTTCATGAGAGTTAGATATGAAAACTGGGTTAATGGACTTACCGGTGACTGGCTAATCTCTAGGCAACGTTTCTTCGGTGTGCCAATCCCTGTTTGGTATGCACTTGATGAAAACGCACAACCAGATTTCGACAGAGTACTAGTTCCAGCTAGTGAACTGCTTCCAATCGATCCTTCAACAGATGTTCCTGCAGGTTACACAGAGTCACAGCGCGGTGTAGCGAACGGATTCATTGGTGAAGTAGACATTATGGACACTTGGGCAACTTCATCTCTAACACCTCAATTAGCTGGTGGTTGGTTAGATGACCCAGAGAAGTTTGCCAAGGTATTCCCCTACTCACTTCGCCCACAGGGACAAGACATCATCAGAACCTGGTTGTTCTCAACTGTTCTTCGTTCTCAACAGGAGCACGGAATATTGCCTTGGGCTGATGCTGGTATCTCAGGCTGGATTCTTGATCCAGATCGCAAGAAGATGTCTAAATCAAAGGGCAACGTTGTTACACCAAACGATCTTCTAGTTGAGCACTCTTCTGACGCTGTTCGATACTGGGCTTCTTCGGCTCGTCTAGGAACTGATGCTGCCTTTGACACCGGCATGATGAAGATCGGTAGAAGATTAGCAATCAAGGTTCTAAACGCTGCAAAGTTTGTATTGAGCTTTGAAGCCCCAGCAGCAGATGCAAAGGTGACAGAACCTATTGACCAGAGTCTTCTACTCAACCTTGCTGAGGTAGTTAGAGATGCAACTACTGCCTTTGAAAACTATGACCACACTAAGGCTCTAGAACTAGCTGAGAAGTTCTTCTGGAACTTTACCGATGACTACCTAGAACTAGTCAAGGAACGTGCCTACGGTCAAGGTGGATTCAACTCTGACGAGCAAGCATCAGCACTAGTAGCCCTTCGTCAAGCTCTGCTAACCCTGCTTCGCCTATTTGCTCCATTCCTACCTTTTGCAACAGATGAGGTTTGGTCTTGGTGGCAGGTTGGTAAGGGTTCAATTCACAGAAGCTCATGGCCTTCTGAGGCTGAACTAGTTCAAGGACTAGATTCAGCAAACCTTGACCTTCTGCCGTTGGCTTCCCAAGCTCTGTTTGGAACTCGTAAGGCAAAGAGCGACGCTAAGGCTTCTATGAAAGCTGATGTCCTGTCCGCTAACTTGGTTGCACCTAAGGACTTGATTGCTCGCCTTGAGCTACTCTCCCCTGATCTAAAGGCTGCTGGGCGTATTGCTGAGCTTGTCATGGTTCCTGGCGATGAACTGGCTGTTACCGAGGTTGTTCTAGCGCCTGCTGAATAACTTTTCGGCAAACTTCTAATTGGGGCACCTTCTAGAAGGCTAGGCTTTTGGTCATGACCTTTGAAAACGAAAACCCATTTGCCCTACGTTCAACTCTTGAGTATGAGATGCCAGACTTCTCTCGCATCAACGATGAGAGCTACGCCCCAGCTTTCCACGCTGGTTGTGCGGAGCAGCTTAATGAGATTCAAGAAATCATCAAGCAAGAAGAAGTAACCTTCGAAAACACCATTGTTGCTCTTGAACGTAGCGGCCAGATGCTCCAGCGAGTCCTGAACGTTTTCTACAACAAGTCTTCAAGCGACACAACAGATCGTTTAGATGAGATTGAAGAAGAACTAGCCCCTAAGCTTTCAGCCCACACAGATGCAATTGCTTTGAACCAGGATCTATTCGGCAGAATCAAAGAGCTATACACCAACCGCGATTCATTAGAGCTAAACAATGAAGACGCCTGGCTACTTGAGCGTTACTACAGAGACTTCACCCACGCAGGTGCTCATCTAACCGATGCTCAGCGTGAAGAACTAACCAACCTAAACGAAGAGCTCTCTAAGCTGGAGACCCTCTTCGGTAAAAACCTTTTGGCTGACACAAACGACCTTGCTGTTGAGGTTGACGATGTAGCTGAATTAGATGGTCTTTCAGATAATGAAATTGCTGCATGTGCGGCTGCTGCAAAGGCTAGAGGCCTTGAAGGTAAGTGGCTAGTTGGCATGGTGAACTTCACTGGTCACCCACTTCTATCAAGCATGAAGAACCGCGGCCTTCGCGAGCGTGTAATGAAGAACTCACTTCTCAAAGGTAACTGCGACGAGAAAGACAATCGCAAGGTAATTCTGCAGATTGTAAAGCTACGTGCCAAAAGAGCAGAATTATTTGGTGTGAAGACTCACGCTGAGCACGTACTGCAGAACCGTAACGCTCAGAACCCAGAGAACGTCCACAAGATGCTGAAGCAGATTGCACCAGCTGCAGTTAGAAATGCCAGAGCAGAAGGTGCTGATCTTCAGAAGGCTATTGAAGCAAGCGGTGAAAACTTTACTCTTGAGTCATGGGACTGGGACTTCTACACAGAAGCAGTTCGTCTAGAGAAATACAACCTAGATACCTCAGCGATGCGTCCATACTTTGAACTTGAGAGAGTTCTTCAAGATGGTGTTTTCTTTGCTGCTAACAAGCTCTTTGGAATCACCTTCAAGGAACGCAAAGACATCGTTACTTACCACCCAGATGCTCGTGCATTCGAGGTATTCAATGAAGACGGCTCAAAGCTAGCTCTCTTCATCGGAGACTTCTACACACGCGATTCAAAGCGTGGTGGTGCTTGGATGAACAACCTGGTTGATCAGAACCACCTTCTTGGTCAACTACCGGTTGTTGTGAACAACCTAAATGTTCCTAAGCCTCCATCAGGTCAACCAACACTTCTGACCTATGACGAAATCACAACCTTGTTCCACGAGTTTGGGCACACTCTGCACGGAATTCTTTCTGATGTGAAGTACCCGAGATTCTCTGGCACAAGCGTTGAAAGAGACTTCGTTGAATTCCCTTCACAGGTGAACGAGATGTGGCTAACCTGGCCAGAAGTATTGGACAACTATGCAAGACACTATGAGACTGGCGAAAAGATTCCTCAGGAATGGGTAGACAATCTAAAGGCTTCTTCTGCATTCAATGAAGGACATGCGACAACTTCATACTTAGCAGCAGCGATCCTTGACCTTGCTTGGCACTCACTTGATGCTGATGCAACAGTTGAAGATGTTGAAGACTTCGAAGCCAAAGCTATTGAGGCTTATGGGTTGAACTACTCTCCTGTGCCAACTAGATACCGTTCAACCTACTTCTCACACATCTTCGCCGGTGGTTATTCAGCTGGCTACTACGGCTACATTTGGTCAGAAGTTCTAGACGCTGACACAGTTGATTGGTTCAAGGAAAATGGTGGACTTACCAGAGCAAATGGTGACCACTTCAGAAACACTTTGCTTTCACAAGGTGGATCTATCAACTCAATGCAGATGTTTAGAAACTTTAGAGGACGAGATGCAACTATTGAGCCGCTACTAAAGCGTAGAGGATTGCTCTAAACCTTTGCTCTTTGAGGCTTCTTCAGTTTGAAGAGTTGAATTACTGCAAGACCAGCCAAGATGGCCCAGAACGCTGCTCCAATTGAGTAGAAGGCAATGCCGCTGGAGGCAACTAGGAATGTGATTACCGCTGGTAGTCGTTCCTTCGCAGTTTCGACCATCACATTGAAAGCATTGATGATTGTTGGCAGCAAGGCAAGACCGCTTGCTGCAAGCAAAAGATCTCTCGGTGTTTGATAAACAAATGCCACAGCAAAGCCTGTGAAGACTGCAAAGATGCAGTAAACAACTCCACCGCTAACTGAAGCAATCCAACGCTTAGCCGGATCCTTATGGGCCTGCTCATTGGCATTCAGCGCAGCCGTAATAGCTGCAAGATTCATCACATAACCACCGAAGAAAGATGCAGCAACAGTTGCAGCTCCGGTGGTTGTGAGGACTGCTCTAAAAGGAACTTGATAGCCGTAGGACTTCATAATGGCAATACCAGGCACGTTTTGAGCAGCCATAGTGACTAGATACAAAGGCAAAGCAATAGTAAAGATTGAAGCCAGGTTGAATCCAGGTTGCACATAATTCACAGTTACAAACCAGTCGGAAGCCGACACTGTTAGACCTTGATTGAGACCGATTAATGTGAACGCCAAGACAATTGCTATCGGTGATGCCCAGACCGGAGCTAACCAGTAAAGAATTAGCCAGGTAGCAATCACTGGCAAGACCAGAAGTGGATACTCCGCGCTAGCAGCAAAAGGTGCTATACAAAAGCTAAAGATAACTCCAGCCAACATAGCGCTAGCGATTGATTTTGGAATTGCTGAAACTAGTTCGCCTAGCTTTGGCCATAACCCAGTGAGCAGAAGTAAAACACCGCAGACCAGAATGCCACCCATTACGTTGTTGAAGCCAATTCCTGAGACCGAAGAACCTGCAAGAAGAGCTGCACCTGGAGTTGACCAAACAATTGAAATTGGCATCTTGAAACGCCAGCTCAGAACTATGGAAAGCAGTCCATAGACGACGAGAAGTAAGGCAATCATCGAAACTGATTGTTCCTTGGTAGCTCCAATTGCTACACACGCACTGAGGTAAATTGCGGTTGATGCGGCAACTCCGGTGACGCTCGCAACCGTACCAGCGATTATGGGAGCCTTTAGATCAGAGGCTTTTGATGCCAATTACTAGGCCGACTTTTCTTGTCTTGAAGCCTTGATTGGAGTTACCACTGCCTGCTCAGTTCCTTCAACAACAGCCTTGGTAATTCTCACTAGACCTTGAACTGGGCTTCCTGGAATTTCGAACATGATTTGACCGAGAGTCTCTTCAAGAATCGAACGAAGACCTCTAGCTCCAGTTTCACGCTTGATTGCTTCTTCCGCGATAGCTTCTAAAGCGTCGTGATCAAATTCAAGTTCAAAACCATCAATCTCAAACATTCTTTGGTACTGCTTCACAAGAGCGTTCTTAGGTTCAGCGAGAATCTGAATCAAAGCTGCCTTGTCCAAAGGTGTTACCGCAGCCAAAACAGGCAGACGGCCGATGAATTCAGGAATCAAACCAAACTTACGAAGATCTTCAGGTTGAACCTGAGTAAAGATATCGGTTTCTTCTTCTTTGTTTCTGATTTCAGAACCAAAACCAATTCCTTTTTTACCAACGCGAGACTGAACGATTGATTCAAGACCAGCAAACGCTCCTGCAACGATGAACAGAATGTTCGTGGTGTCTAGAGAAATGAACTCCTGCTGAGGGTGCTTACGTCCTCCCTGAGGTGGAATAGAAGCAACTGTTCCTTCAAGAATCTTTAGAAGTGCCTGCTGAACACCTTCACCAGAGACATCTCTGGTAATTGAAGGGTTCTCTGCTTTGCGAGATATCTTGTCAATCTCATCGATGTAAATGATTCCGTGCTCAGCTCTCTTCACATCACCGTCGGCTGCCTGAAGAAGCTTCAGAAGAATGTTCTCAACATCTTCACCAACGTAACCAGCTTCTGTTAGTGAAGTTGCATCTGCAACAGCAAAAGGAACGTTTAGACGCTTAGCAAGTGATTGAGCTAGATAGGTCTTTCCGCAACCGGTAGGACCAATCATCAGAATGTTTGATTTAGCAATCTCAATTGAGTCGTGAGCCTTGCCTGAGTTGGTTAAAGTGCCAACTGCTCGAATTCTCTTGTAGTGGTTGTAAACGGCTACAGAAAGAGCCTTCTTAGCCTGAGTTTGTCCTACTACGTATTCGTCAAGGTATCCGAAGATCTCCTTTGGACGAGGTAATTCAAAGTCTTCAACTTGCTTGGGGGTCTTCCCCATTTCCTCTTCAATGATCTCATTGCAGAGTTCGATGCACTCATTACAGATGTATACGCCAGGGCCTGCAATTAGCTTCAGCACTTGCTTCTGAGTTTTAGAACAGAAGTTGCACTTAAGCATGTCCCCTGATTCACTGAGTCGAGTCATAGGTAAAGCCTACCTAGCCGGAATGACATAACCCTGTAGGCAATGGGTAGAAGAAAAGAGCCAGGTGAATAAACACCTGGCTCTTTCTAGTTCTATTTGTTACTTACCCCAGTAGATCTTGGAGTCTGTACCTATTTGAGCACCAAAGATCTTGGCTCGGACGACCTGAAGGCCTACTGTCCCCTTAGGGGCAGCCACCTTCACAGATACGATGCCCTGACCGTTAGAAACTACTGAGTACTCCTGAGGCTGGCCACCTTCACCGAATGACTCGAAAACTACTGTGGTACCAGCAACTGGTCTCTTAGCAAGGTTAGTTAGCTTGAAAGTCAGGGTCTTGGTAGTTCCTGCTTTTGCCTTCTGAGAAGCAACAGATGCTGTCACCTTAGGGTTTACGAAAGCTAGGAAGATTAGGTCCTTGTCCTCGCTTCTTTCCTGAGCCTCAGTTGGGTGAGGGAACAAGCTTGGAGCAATAGTTGTCTGCATGCACATAACGTCATCGCCGCAAGGGATTCCCTTTGAGTAAGTGTTCAACTTGTTCAACGCTGCTGGGAACATCTCTCCAGTAATGCTGAAGTTTTGCATGTTGAAGGTTGCCTTACCGAAAGCATCTGTTGTTGCCTGGATGGCAGTTTCACCCGCACCCATTTGAGGCTGATCTCCACACCAGTCACGAACAATCGCGTTCGGGCTAGGTCTGTTGTTACCACCTGAGTAGTTAGTTGGCTGAGTGGTTGAGAAAGTGGTCTTTGAACAAGAGAACTTCTTGTTAACAATTAGGTAGACAGTTCTGTTGGTATATGGAAGACCCGCAGCGTTTGTGTACTTGAAAGTAAGCACAACGTTGCTTCTAACGTCTACATACATAACGCGGGCGTTTAGACCCTTACCGTATGCTCCGTCCCACTTACCCTTGGCATCAGCGGTTAGGTTCACGCTGTTGCTATCTGTAGGTAGTGGTGCAGTCATTCGCATAATGCTTGTACCCGCAACAGGTGGGGTGTATGCAAAAGCAGGCTGAATTGCCATGGTGCCGAGCAAAGCAACTGCAGTGAAAGCTCCAACGAGGGATCTTCTTAGTGTCTTGTTCATTTGATGCCTTTCTTTATTTGTTTTGCTCGCACAAGCACTTATTTATCGAGGGTTTACTTTTCCTAATCCATCAACTGAGTAATAACGCACCCAGTCAACATTTAAGGAAGAAGAATTTAATGCTGGATCAATGGCTCCACCGAAGTGCCCCCCCATAGCCAGGTTGAAGATTGCATAGAAGCTCGGGTCAACTCCTTGAGCGTTAGGACCAAATGGCCAACGAGTTAGACCTGTTTCAGATTTCTGAATTGAATACACCAAAGCGTCATTGAAGTAGAAGGAGACTTCGTCTGGCTTCCACATCATTCCGTAGCGGTGATAGTCAAGAGAAAGGTCTACTCCAACATCCTTAGTCGAACCCTTATAGGTGTGAGCACCACCACTGTTTGCATAGTGAGCGGTTCCATAGGTAACTGTTGGGTAAGTTCCCTTGAATTCCATGATGTCGAGCTCGCCACAGGCAGGCCATGGGACAGTTGCAATATTGTTTCCGAGCATCCAGAACGCAGGCCATGAACCTTGACCTGGCGATAACTTCATTCTTGCTTCGAGGTATCCGTAGGTGAAACCAACCTTGTTGTAGGTAGTGATCTTTCCGCTCAACCATTCACATCTTCCGAAGTAGCAGTTGTAGTTGGTTGTGTTGGTTTGTCTGGTCGCAGAGATGTTTAGATTTCCTTGAGAAGAACCATCGTGAGTGTTCTTAGAAGCTAGGTAGTACTGTCTCTCCTGGTTACCCCAACCACAGTTGTTGTATGGAGAAGCACAGCCATCAGTAATGTCTGCTGTCCACTTCGTTGCATCAGGTGCACTGCCTGCTGCACCGTTGAATTCATCAGACCAAAGAAGAGTCCTTGTCACAGGTGTTGTCGGAGTGCCAATTGAAAGCAGTCGATCAACTGGAACTGCTGCCAAATAACCATTACCCGCTGGTGAAGAAGCTCTAATGACACAGTCGCCTAGAGCTAGAGCTTTGACTTTGTTTACAGACACAGAACACTTAGCTGGAGTAAGTGAAGCAAAGACAACTACGTTGCTCAAAGAATCACCGTAAAGAGTTTGGTCAGCGTCCCCTAGATACATATCCGATGGCTGACCAAAGGAAACTGCATTTTCTTTATTTGGTGCCTTTGGGGTAGCTGTTACTGAAACACCAACAGAAATGTATTTGGTTGTGAAGGATGAGATTACGAACTTGTATACCGAGTTGTTTGTTAGGCCGGTAAACCTATACGTAGTTGTTGCAGCTGAAACTTTCTTGATTGATTTCCAGGTGCCCTTTGTAGCAGTGATCTGGTAGCCACTGATCTTGAACTTCGCCGAGCTAACAGATTTAGCCCACTTGAGAGTTACTGCCTTGTCTGATCCAACTGCTGAAACACTCTTGACCTTGGTCATATTGGAGCTGACTGTCGCAGCATTGGTGACTGAAGTGAGTCCTAAAAAGCCAAGGCTCAGCGACACCACTGTTAGATAACGCAGAAAGATGCGCAAACGAGCCTCCAAATGTAAGAGTTACCGTTTCGCACAAAACTTATTTCGACACTAACAGACGTGCCAAGACATAGGACTTATTACGGGCTTATCGTTATAAAGCCTAAATAGAGCTTCTAAGCCTTGCGAGAGGTCAAAACCTGGTCAATTAGACCGTATTCAAGGGCAGCTGAGGCAGTGAGGATCTTGTCTCTCTCAATGTCCTTGCTAACTTCTTCAACGGTC
>JBJOQP010000013.1:0-16523 GCA_046049845.1 Actinomycetota bacterium | reverse complement strand
TAGAGATGCTCAACTAGCCTAAAGATCTATGAGAAAAAACCCCCGAGGTAATCTCGGGGGTTTCTTCTTTAAGATTTAGTCCTGTTCAGGTCTTCTCTTTGCAGGAGCTTCTCTGCGGTTAGCTGCAGGAACCCACTTGATGTCGCCACCGTGCTTGATGTTTGCGTATCTTGCTAGAACGAATAGCAGGTCGCTAAGACGGTTTAAGTACTTCACAGCAGTCAGACTTACGCCTCCGGTTGTGTGCCCCTTCTTGCCAGGCTCAGTGCCGTGTGCTTCGATAGCGTGCCAGGTAGCTCGCTCTGCTCTTCTAACAACAGTTCTAGCAAGGTGAAGTCCTGCTGCTAGTCCTGATCCACCAGGAATGATGAATGAGTCAAGCTTTTCAAGTTCAGCGTTGTATTTGTCAATTGCTGCTTCTAGAGCATCAATCCAAATTGCATCAACGCGAAGAGGCTCGTATTCGTAGTGTTCATTCAATGGGTTAGAAAGGTCAGCACCAAGGTCGAACAGGTCATTCTGGATCTGTGAGAGCAGATCTAGTGTGTCCTTATCGAACTCGTTCTGAGCTAAAGAGACTGCAACACCAATTGCTGAGTTTGCCTCATCAACATCGGCATAAGCCTCAATGCGAGGGTCAGTCTTTCTAACTCTGCTGAAGTTGCTTAGTCCTGTTAGACCTTCGTCACCGGTTCGGGTGTAAATCTTCGTAAGTTTTACCATGTTCTAAGTTTAGGCTTGTTAGATGCTCTTATTGTTGCCTCCAAGTGAAACCAAGAAGATTGGTGGGACTAATCTCACTATTGAACAGGTTCACCTGAGCTATGGCCAACTGAATGAGGCTAGAGATTTGATACTGGATGCCCTAATCAAGGTATGTAGGACCAAGGCTGGGGCAGTGAAGGCTCTCAAGCTAAGCCCTAAGCAACTAGGGGATAGAGAACTAAACCTAGCCATCAGGCAAGCCCCGACTATGCCAGCCTTTGAGAGATACGAAGGCACTCTATACAAGGCAATCGGGTTAGACAGCTTTACTCCACATGAGGTCGAGTTGATGAGATCGAATGTGTTGGTCCAAAGTGCCCTATTTGGATTAATTTCGGCAACTGATCGAATTCCTTGGTACAGGCTTTCTGCGAACACTGCTCTTCCTAAAGTGAGCATCAAGAAAGTTTGGCAAGAGCACCAAGGTGCAGCGTTCAATCGCTTGGTCGACATGCCAATCATTGACCTTAGGTCTAAGGCTTATGTTGATCTAGCTCCTATCCCAGAGCATCTTGATTCCTACTGGGTGGAAGTTGTTGCTGAGGACAGCAAAGGACAGAGGCGCGCCCTCAACCATTTCAATAAGACTGCCAAAGGTGAACTTGTTGGAGCGTTTGTGAGAGCCAAGGAGGCACCAAAGACTTTGGCTCAGCTAAAGGCAGTTGCTAAGAAAGCTGGTTTGGGGTTGGAAGTTGAAGGCAAGATCATTTATCTAATTACTTCTGAGGTAATTAGGTCCAAGTAGTTCGACTTAGGAAAGTTCTTTCCGTCGGAAGCAGCCTGGGGCGTGGTCGTTTACGAATCCGGTTGCTTGCATCAATGCATACATAGTTGTTGAACCAACAAAGCCAAAACCTAACTTCTTTAGATGTTTGCTGAGCTGATCTGATTCAGGACTTGTGGCTCGCCACTCAAAAGCTTTAGTCGGGGTAGTTCTCTTTGATTGAGGGAGAGCAAAGTTCCAAACAATGTCGCTTATGCTTTCACCTTGTTTTTGTAATTCAAGAACCAGATTCGCATTATTGATGGTGCTGATGATCTTGGCTCTGTTTCGAATGATTCCAGCATCCAGCATGAGTCTTTCAACATCAGCATCGTTGAACTTGGCTACCTTTTTGATGTTGAAGTTGTGAAACGCATTCCTAAATGTTTCGCGTCTTTTCAAAATAGTTATCCAAGAAAGCCCAGCCTGAAAACCTTCAAGAGTGATGCGTTCAAACATCTCCTGATCGCCAATGACTGGTACACCCCATTCGGTGTCGTGGTAGTGAACGTATAGTTCGTCTTTACCTGCCCACTTGCAGCGGGTTTTGCCATCCTCATGAGCAATTACGTGCTCACTCATTCTTTTGACGCAATGCCTTCAAGTTTCAAAAGAATTCTCTTAGTCGGAATGCCTTTGCCACCGGAGTAGCCAGTAATTTTTCCACTCGCTCCAAGGACTCTGTGACATCCGACAATTAGAGGAATTGGGTTAGAGCCAACAGCACCGCCCACAGCTCTTGCCGCTAATGGCTTGCCAATTGCTTTGGCAATGTCTGCGTAAGTTTTGACCTGACCAAACTTTATCTTTCCGATTTCTTTCCAAACAGATCTCTGGAAATCAGTTCCCTTTGACATGTCAATCGGGAAAGTGAACTTAGTTAGTTTGCCGGCGAAGTAGGCCTCTAACTCTTTCTGAGCTTGAATCAAAACAGGGCTTTGGCTCTTGGTTGCTCGAACTCCAGACACGGCGATGTCTAAGCCTGCTACTTTGCCATTTACTTCAAACACCCTGATCATTCCGATAGGGGAGCTGAATGCGACGAATTCTTCTTTGCTTAGTTTCACATTTAGAGAATACCGAAACAAAAGAAGAACCCGATTATCCGTATTGCTTGGTGGATAACCGGGTTCTTCTAATGAACTTGTGGATTACATCAACTCGAACATCTTTCCAGCTTTGGTAAGGCTGTTTCTAAGTGTCTGCTCTAGTTCATCGAACTCCTTCTGACCAATGGTCAAAGGAGGAGCTAGCTGAACTACAGGGTCGCCACGGTCATCGGAGCGACAATACAGTCCATTGTCATAGAGGTCATGACTTAGGAACTGACGCAGAAGCTTCTCAGACTCTTTATCGTTGAAGGTCTCTCTGGTTGTCTTATCTCTGACCAACTCAATGGCGTAGAAGTAACCAGCACCACGGACGTCACCTACGATAGGCAAATCCTTTAGCTTGTTCAGTGTCTTCTTGAAAGCAGCTTCGTTGCGAGCAACGTTGCCAACTAGATCTTCTTCATCGAAGATGTCTAGGTTCTCAAGAGCTACTGCACAAGCAACAGGGTGACCTGCGAATGTGTAACCGTGAGGGAAGATGTTTGTTCCGTGCTTGAACGGCTCAAACAACTTCTCGGTCAGCATTAGAGCACCTAGAGGCTGGTATGCAGAGGTAATACCCTTTGCACAAACCAACATGTCTGGTTCTAATCCGTATCTTTCGCTAGCGAACATGGTTCCAATACGACCGAAACCATCGATTGTTTCATCCGCTACCAACAGGACATCGTACTTGTCGCAAATCTCACGAATACGCTTGAAGTATGAAGGGGGAGCAGTGAAACAACCACCTGAGTTCTGGACTGGTTCAATAAAGAACGCAGCAACGGTGTCTGGATCTTCAAACAGAATCATTTCTTCAACTCTGTCAGCTGCCCACATTGCGAACTCTTCTTCGTTCTTGAAGTCATCCTGAGCTCGGTACCAGTTGGTGTTTGGAACTCTGAATGTGCTTGGAACTAGAGGCTCAAACATCTTCTTCATTGATGGAATACCAGTTAGTGACAAAGCACCGTGTGATGTTCCGTGGTAAGCAACAGCACGGGTGAGAACCTTGTGCTTTAGTGGCTTGCCAGTCATCTTGAAGTACTGCTTGGCTAGCTTCCAGGCGGTTTCGTTAGCCTCACCACCACCGGTAGTGAAGAACACGCGAGAAAGGTTCTTCGGAGCATACGAAAGTATGCGTTCCGCTAACTCAATCGCTGGAGCGTGGGTGTGTGACCAGTTTGGGAAGTAATCTAACTTCTTCATCTGCTTTGCCGCTGCTTCAGCTAATCTCTCTCGTCCGTGACCTACGTTTACGGCAAACAGTGATGAAATTCCATCAAAGTACTTCTTGCCGTTGATGTCCCAGAAGTGGTGTCCTTCAGCTTTAGTGATGATAGGAATGTCACTCTTCTGATATGGGCTGTGACGGGTGAAATGCAAGAACAAGTTGTCCTTTGCAGCTTTTTGCAGCATTGCCGGGGTTGCTTCTTTACCAGCTCTACGAGCCTTAAGAAGCGGAGTGGCTTGGTCGGCTCTTGCTTTGGCCTGCTTTTTAGCAGGAGCCTTGCCTCGCGTAATCGCTGAGACAAGCTTTCGGGCTATGCTCTCCTTGGTTGCCATTTGATATCACTCTTTACATTTTGTTTGTGTTGCACTTTTGAATTGCCGAATGGCAATCCACTTCGAGCACCTCTTTGATGCCCAAACCTATTTAGTTATCTAACACCCCAGTTATAGAACTGCTTGTGGAGTTTTAGATACACAAAAGTCTCAGTTGAAACCACTTCTGGAAGCGCTCTGATTTTTGTGTTTAGAACATCGATTAGGTCCTGATCGTTTTCCACTACGACTTCGACCAAGATGTCAAAAGATCCTGCTGTTTGAACTACGTAATCTGCCTCGGGCATTGCTGAAAGTTTGTTGGCTAATTCAGTCATGTCACCTGTGCAACGAATCCCAATCATTGCCTGGCGGTAGAAGCCAAGTTGAAGAGGGTCAGTAACAGCGACTACCTGCATTACGCCGGTGTCGTGAAGTTTCTGCATTCTTTGGCGAACAGCTGCCTCACTGAGGCCAACAGCCTTGGCTATTTCGCTGTATGGCTTGCGACCGTCAGTCTGGAGTTGCTCGATGATCTCCTTAGAGATGTCATCGAGAACCGACGCCTTTGCCCGATCTGTTCTAGCCATACTGCGATTTTGGCACACATTTGGCCATTTGGGTCCCGATATCGCACTAAATTTACCAATTTGGTATAGATTCCGTATCATTTTGGCCTTTTCACCTACGGATTGGTCCTTGAACTTTGGGCTGTATTAGTCTTTATTCAAAGAAATACCGATTGTTTACCCTTTTATAAGGCTCGAAGGAGAGTTTTCAAATGGCTCAGGAACTAAAGAACTTCATCAACGGCAGCCATGTGGCAGCCAAATCAGGTGAAACCCTCGACATCGTCAATCCGGCTAATGGTCAGGTTTATGCAACTTCTCCAGTATCAAACGAAGCTGACATCGATGCTGCTTATAAGGCAGCAGACAAAGCTTTTGAGACCTGGAGCCAGACAACCCCGAGTGAGCGTCAACTAGCTCTATTCAGAATCGCAGATGCGCTAGAGGCAAGAGCAGAAGAGTTTGCGGATGTTGAATCACGCAACACTGGTAAACCAAGAAGCACTTTGGTTGAGTATGAAATCATGCCTTCTGTTGATCAGATTCGATTCTTTGCAGGTGCTGCCAGAAACCTAGAGGGTAGAGCTACTGCTGAATACACCAAAGACCACACATCTTCAATTAGAAGAGAACCTATTGGTGTAATTGGTCAGGTTACTCCTTGGAACTATCCGCTGAACATGGCAACTTGGAAGTTTGCTCCGGCAATTGCCGCTGGTAACACAATTGTTTTAAAGCCATCAGACACAACTCCAGCTTCAACTCTGTTGCTTGCTGAGGTAGCTAGCGAATTCCTTCCAGCAGGTGTGTTCAACGTTGTCACTGGAAACCGTGACACCGGCAGAGCAATGATTGAGCACCAGATTCCACAAATGGTATCTATCACCGGTTCTGTTAGAGCAGGTATGGAAGTGGCTAAGAGTGCTGCAGTTGATCTAAAGAGAGTTCACCTTGAACTTGGCGGTAAAGCACCAGTGATTGTTTTTGCTGATGCAGATCTCGAGAAGGCTGCTGCCCAGATTGTTGTTGCAGGATTCTTCAACGCAGGTCAAGACTGCACAGCTGCAACTCGTATCTTGGTTCACGAGAGTGTTCATGATGAATTTGTTGCTCTTCTAACAGCAGAAGTAAAAGCAAATGCAATCACAGGAGATCCAAGTAGAGACGACATCTTGTTTGGCCCAGTGAACAACGTCAACCAGTTGGCTCAGGTTACTGGCTTCATTGATCGTCTTCCAGACCATGCTTCTATTGCAGCTGGTGGAAAGGCAATCTCAGGTGAAGGTTTCTATCACGAGGCGACTGTTCTAACTGGACTAAAGCAAACCGATGAGCACATTCAGCGTGAAATCTTTGGTCCTGTTGTTACTGTTCAATCTTTCAAAGACGATGCAGAAGCAATGCGTTGGGCTAATGATGTTCAGTATGGTTTGGCTTCATCAGTATGGACAAGCAACCACACCAGAGCAATGCGTTTTGCAAAGGGCTTGAACTTTGGTTGTGTATGGATCAACACACACATTCCTCTAGCTGCAGAAATGCCTCACGGTGGTTTCCGTCACTCAGGTTATGGAAAAGATCTTTCTATGTATGGCTTCGAAGATTACACCCGCATCAAGCACGTAATGAGCTACATCGGAGACTAATTTCCAGAGACAAACTAACCGCCCGTTATCCACATAAAGATAACGGGCATTAGTTTTATCTGAGGAATACGGCAACATCTATTCATGCGCTGGTTTGCCCTCATCCCTGGACTACTGCTTGGAATAGTCATGGCGTTAGTTACAGGTATGTGGCAATTTGCACTCTTCACATTCGTAAGTGTTCTCTCGGCAGGGCTAACCATGGCTCTAATGAGAAAGAAGCGAAAGGAACCAGATCTAGACTTCAGTGATCAACCCCTATGGTTTAGTCCCAGTGCCATGGCTGTAGGGGATAAGATGCTGCCCAAGTCAGGTTGGTTATTCAAAGAGCAATACAGCGATATCTTCTATGAACACTTCAGCAAACTATCTGCTGAGCGAGAAGTGAGAAACCGAACTCTGGAGCTAGAGTCCTCTTTCTATAAATCCAATCGTCCAGGTCAATTACCTTTTTGGGCTGGGGTTGCTGAAGGCAACAACCTTGAATTTGATTTAGTCCAAGACGGACCGCACGCACTCATCGTAGGCACCACTGGGTCTGGAAAGAGTGAGTTCCTCAAACTCATAACCTCATCAATGTTGGTAAGCGTTAGGAAAGGCCAGCTTCAACTTGTTCTGGTGGATTTCAAAGGTGGGGCTGCACTGCGTGGACTCAACGATCACCCAGCGTCTCTAACTTTAGTTACGGACCTTGATGAGGGTAGGCATGAGAGGTTCTGGCTTTACCTTTCGGGCGAACTGAAGAGGCGTGAGAGGTTGCTAGCTGCAGCTGGCGTAGCTTCCATAGAGTCTCTTCCAGAGTTAGCCAGGATGATTGTTTTAGCAGATGAGCTTCCTGCAATCATTACCTCTCATTCGTTGGCGATTGGAACTCTTGAGTCAATTGCAGCTAGAGGCAGATCTCTGGGAGTGCATCTAATTGCGACCAGTCAATCCTTATCAGGAATCCCAAGAGCTTTGATAACCAACCTAAGCATGCGATTTGCTTTGGGCTCGATGGACCCAGGAGATCTAATTTCAATGTTGCCAAGCATCAGGGCTGGTGTTTCAAATAGTTCTAGAGCAATTGCGATATGGGGAAGTAGCACAATTGGGTTTAACTTTCCTATTTCCAAATCAATTCCAAACCTAAAAGACCCAAAACTATTTCCTGATCTAGTTGAGGGATGGACTAATGGGCTTCCACTTACTATCAAGGCTCAGTCAGGGTTGCTTGGAGTTTTTGACATTCCTATACAGCAGCGCTTTGAGAACTTTACTTTCTCTGACCTAAGTGGCTCATCTCTTCTTGTAGTTGGAGCAACAAGTGCCGGAAAGACTTATTTTTGTAATTCTGCAAAGAACAACACAGACGCATTAGTCCTTGATTGTCCAACCACCCAAGAACTAGAAGAAGCCTTTCAAAGTGGCAAACAGGTTATTTGCGCTATGTCTAGTTCATTCCTGATGCCATTGTCGCTACAGCGGAGATTTGAAAACCTTATTTACCTGCGACAAGGAAACTTTGATCAACATCTAGCTGCGGGATTACCAAAGAATCAATGGAACGAAAAACTACCAGCAGGCAGAGGATGGTTCAAGAATCTTTCGATTCAGTTGGCTATGCCAGAACCTTTGCTGAATCAACAAATGCAAGTCCGTGAGCTTCAGCAACAGGCTGGCTAACAAGATCTCCATCGTGAGTGCTTAGTCCAAGAGCAAGGGCTGTATCTTGCTTGCAAGCACCTAACCAACCCTTGTTTGCAATAGCTTTTGCATAACTCAAAGTTGCGTTTGTCAGAGCGTAGGTAGAAGTGTGAGCAACGGCACCAGGCATGTTCGCAACACAGTAGAAAACAGAGTTGTGAACTTTGAATGTTGGCTCAGCGTGTGTTGTTGGTTTTGAATCTTCAAAACATCCACCCTGGTCAATAGCGATGTCAACTAGAACTGATCCAGGTTTCATCTTCTTCACCAATGCGTTGGTTACAAGCTTTGGTGCTTTAGCTCCTGGAATAAGTACAGAACCAATTACCAAGTCTGCTTGAGTAACAGCTTTTTCAATTTCAAAACTGTTGCTGGCAAGGGTGTTCAGGCGTCCGGCATACAAAGCATCTAGTTCTCTTAGGCGGTTGATGTTTGTGTCCAGAACTGTCACATCCGCTCCAAGGCCCACTGCCATTGCAATGGCGTTAGTTCCTGCAACACCTCCACCAAGGACAACAACCTTGGCAGATCTAGTTCCAGGTACACCACCCAAAAGAATTCCGTGACCACCATTTTGAGCAAATAGTGTTTGAGCACCAACCAGAGCAGATAGACGGCCTGCAACCTCGCTCATAGGAGCAAGTAGAGGAAGTTGTCTGTTTGGGGTCTGAACTGTTTCGTAGGCGATGGAGGTAACCTTCTTGGCTACAAGTTCTTTAGTGAGTTCAAGATCGGCTGCTAGGTGTAGGTAGGTGAAAAGAACTAGACCAGGGCGTAGGTGGCCATACTCACTAGCTATTGGCTCCTTGACCTTGAGAACCATGTCTCCGGTGCTCCAAGTAGTTGCAGCATCGGGGAGGATTGTCGCTCCTGCTGCTGAATAGTCTTCATCTGAGATGCTTGAACCGTTTCCAGCACCTTTTTGAATGTATACCTCGTGGCCTGATGCTACGAGTTCGTGGACTCCCGCAGGGGTAATTGCTACGCGGAATTCGTTGTTCTTGATCTCTGCAGGGACAGCGATCTTCATGATTCTCCTCTGGGTAAGAGCTACCTTGCTCGAACCATCACCAGAATACCTCAAAAAGAGGGCCTGTGTTTGAGCCCAAATAGGAAGAGGGGAACTTGGGAATCTGTTTCACGGATTTGCCCATTTTGCCCTCAAATCTTGTGGGGTATGGCATTATTTTAAGCAATGCGTTCTTTCGCGCAGTCGGTGCCCAATCTCGGCCGTCTGACGGCCCTTGTATATAAGGAGCAAAAGGTTATGAACCAAAACCTTCCAGAAGATCCACAACTACGCGAAATGGTAAAAGCAGCCTTAGCCCATAAAGTTACACGTCGAGCGGTTCTTGGTGGTGCAGTTGCGACTTCAGCAGCAGCCCTGCTTGCAGCTTGTGCTCCATCAGACAAGCCGAAGCTAACTCCAGCTACTGACGTAAGCGACTCAGACCCTACTCTTATCTGGAGCAACTGGTCTCTTTACGTTGACATCGATGATGCCGGTAACTACCCAACTCTAGAAAAGTTCAAGAGCGAAACAGGTATTACAGTTACCTACCGCGAAGACTACGACGACAACGACTCTTACTACGGAAAAGTTAAGGACCAGCTAGCTCTAGGTCAAGACATTGGTGCAGACGTTACTTGCCCAACTTCTTGGATGGCAGCGCGCTGGATTAACCAGGGCACCGTTCAGACTTTTGATGATGCAAATCTTCCAAACAAGAAGAACCTTCAGCCTGCTTACCTAGGTGAGTCATATGACCCAGAGCGCACAAGGTCATTGCCTTACCAGGGAATTCTTGCTGGTTTTGCATACGACAAGAAGGCTTACAAGGATGCAACAGGTAAAGAAGCTCCTGCAGTTCTTGAAGACCTATGGAACCCAGCACTAAAGGGTCGCATCGGAGTTCTGAGCGAAATGCGCGACACCGTTGGAATTGTATTGATGGACCAGGGTGTAAAGATTGGCGACGCAAACAGCTTGACCGAAGACGCATTCATGTCTGCAATTGACATCATTGGCCAGAAGGTGACTGAAGGCCAGATTGCACGTATCAAGGGAAACAGCTACAAGGATGACCTAGTAAACGGTGACACCATTGCAGCTATCGCTTGGTCAGGTGACATCATTCAGTTGAACGCAGAAGCAGGTTACGACCGCTTCGGTTTCGTTCTTCCTGAATCAGGCGGAACTATTTCAGCTGACTGTTTCGTAATTCCTATGGGAGCTACACACAAGAAGAACGCTGAGAAGCTCATGAACTTCTACTACGACCCATACAACGCAGCAGTGTTGGCAGCATACGTGAACTACATCACTCCAGTTCTCGGTGCGAAGGAAGAAGCTCTGAAGCTTGATCCAGCTCTTGCTGAGAACCAGTTGATTTTCCCAAGCGAAGAGTTCTTGTCTCTAACTCAAGGCTTTAGAGCCCTTGATGGCAAAGAAGAGCAGGCTTTCACTAAGGCATTCCAGCAGATCAAACTAGGCGCGTAGTGGCAAAGGAATTTATTGCCCGCGGAGCTGACTTAGAGCTTAAGAAGATTCGCAAAGAGTTCCCTGGTTTCACTGCAATTGAAGAACTAGATCTTCACGTTCCAGCAGGGGAGTTCTTTGCCCTTCTTGGCCCTTCAGGTTGCGGTAAAACTACAACTCTTAGATTGGTTGCGGGTCTTGAGACTCCAACCACCGGAAATATCTTCATCGGTGGCGAAGATGTAACAGAGACTAAACCTCATGAGCGTCCTGTAAACACAGTGTTCCAGTCTTATGCTCTTTTCCCACACATGAATGTTCTGGAGAACGTTGCATTCGGATTGCGTCAGAGAAAGATTGATGAGCCTCTAGTCAAAGCAAAGGAAGCGCTGAACCTAGTTCAGCTTGCTCACCTAGCAGACCGTAAGCCTCAGCAACTATCTGGTGGTCAGCAGCAACGTGTTGCTCTTGCTAGAGCCTTGGTGAACAGACCTTCTCTTTTGCTATTGGATGAGCCTCTTGGTGCATTGGATCTCAAACTACGTCGTGAGATGCAGATTGAGTTGAAGGCTATCCAGATGGAAGTTGGTCTAACCTTCTTGCACGTTACACACGACCAAGAAGAAGCTATGGACATGGCTGACACAGTGGCGGTTATGAACAAGGGTCGCATTGAGCAGATGGGTGCTCCTGAAGCACTTTATGACAGACCAAAGACTGTTTTCGTTTCTAAGTTCCTAGGTCAATCAAACCTATTGGTTGGAAATGTTGAATCAACTTCTGCAAACTCAATCAGCATTGAAATTGCAGGAAACAAGATTTCTGTTCCAAAGGCGAGAGCTGAAAAGCACACTGGAAAGATTGCGATTGGATTCAGACCCGAGAAGGCTACCTTCACATCTAAGAAGCCAACTGCTAGTTCATCAACCAACATCATCGGTCCTGGAGAAATCATTGACATCAGATTCACCGGTGTTAGCAACCAGTACCTGATTGAAGTTCCAGGACTAGGTAACCTAACTGTGTTTGCTCAGAACGTGGGCAAGTCACCTGTTACCGAACTTGGTGAAAAGGTTTGGATCTCTTGGTCAGTAGAACACTCATTTGGTCTATCTGACCTTCCAAGCACAGGCGAAGTGGTCTAGCGAAGATGGCCTTCGCAGCTTTCAGTTCAAGTAAGCCAAAAGGTTTTTCTAAACCAACAAAAACGGGCAAGGTAGTTATTGCTCTACTCGCACCCGGGCTTGCGTATCTGGGAGCCTTCTTTCTAACACCGCTGTTTGCTCTGATTATGGTCTCTCTTCAGGCACCAGACCCAATGGGTGGCTTCGGAGATTACATTCCTGCTTTTGAAATCAACAACTACTTAGTTGTCGTATCCGAATACTTACCGCAGATGCTGCGTTCCTTCGGCTATGCCCTTTCAGCGACAATCCTTGCTCTGGTAATTTCTTATCCACTTGCATACTTCATTGGTGTGAAGGCTCGTCCTTACCCACTGCTTCAGAAGCTGATGCTTACATTGGTGATTGCACCATTCTTCATCTCGTTCTTGCTTAGAACTCTTGCTTGGAAGCAGATCTTCTCTAACGAGTCTTGGATTGTGACAACACTTCAGCAAATTGGGCTGCTTGAATCAGACCAGTATGTTGTTGGAACCCCATTCATGGTTATTTTTGGTCTGACTTACAACTTCATTCCATTCATGACTTTACCCCTTTACACTTCGCTAGAGAGATTGGACACCCGCTATCTAGAAGCTGGCGCAGACCTGTATGCATCACCTTCAAGAGTGTTTAGAAAAGTAACTATTCCTCTTTCAATGCCTGGAATCATCTCAGGAACTTTGCTTACCTTTATCCCTATTGCTGGTGACTACATCAACGCTTCGGGTGACTTCCTTGGATCAAGCTCAACATCCATGATTGGAAACGTTATTGAAGCTAACTACCTCCAAATCAATGACTATCCTGCAGCTTCCGCACTATCTGTTCTCTTGATGGGTGCAATTCTGATACTGGTTGCAGGTTATGTAAAGAAGTCTGGAACGGAGGATTTGCTCTAATGAAATTCAGCCTTGGCAAATACGCTTTTCCTCTTTATGCGATCCTCGCATTCATCTATCTGCTAATTCCGATTGGCTACACCTTCGTTTTCTCTTTCAACGATTCACTGAAGACCAACCTGATTTGGCGTGGCTTCACACTAGACAAGTGGACCAACGTCTGTGATCGTGAAGGTGTCTGTGAAGCCTTTGGAAACTCAGTTTTGATTGGTGTTATCTCAACCATCGCAGCAACCGCCCTTGGCACCATGATCGCGATTGCCCTGGTTCGTTACCGCTTCAAGTTCCGCAGATCAACAAACCTGCTTTTGTTCTTACCTATGGCAACTCCTGAAGTTGTTCTTGGTGCAGGTCTTGCTTCTCAGTTCTTTAGCCTTGGAGTTCAGAAGGGTATCGGAACAATCATCCTTGGACACATTGTCTTCTGTCTGTCCTTTGTTGTTGTGACAGTCAAGGCAAGAGTTGCAAGCCTGGATCCAGTACTTGAAGAAGCTGGTAAGGATCTTTACGCAAACCCTAGACAGGTTTTCTGGAAGATTACTTTCCCACTTCTGCTTCCAGGTATTGCCTCTGCAGCTCTTCTGTCGTTTGCGCTTAGCTTCGATGACTTCATCATCACCAACTTCAACGCTGGTGCAGATATGACATTCCCTCGCTACGTCTTCACCGCAGCTGCTAGAGGTGTTCCTGCTGAGGCAAACGTGATTGGAAGCGCAGTATTTATTGCGGCTATCCTGCTGGTACTTATCACTCAGATAAACGGCGAACGTAAACGCCGCAGCTTACTCAAAAAGCACTAAGCAAACAGAGAAATAAGAGCTTCTTCGAAGTGAGCTCTGTGTCTTTCAACATCTTCAATTGTGTGAGCCGGTGACATCAAAGCCATGTTGTGGAATGGTGTCATCAAGATTCCACGGTTCAAAGCGTGAATGTGAAGATACTGCTGTAGTTCGAAGTCATCAGCGTCGGCAGCTTCTCTACCGTTTTTAGGTGCTTCAGATCTGAATGAGTATTCAGCTCTACAGCCAAGTTGGCTTACCTGCCAAGGAGCTCCATACTTTGTAATCAAGTCTTGGACATTCTTAGTCCAAACATCACATAGGGCTTCCATTGACTTGAAAGCTTCAGGAGTAAGAACCTTGGTCAGAGTTGCCGCGATAGCAGCCATAGACAAAGCATTTCCAGCAAGAGTTCCACCAACACCACCGACATCGATGTGTTCTAGGTGAAGGCTCTTCTGGATTCTGGCAGTTAGTTCTGCAGTCATGCCAAAAGCACCAGCAGGGATACCTGCACCGATTGTCTTACCCAAGACAACCGCATCAGGCTGAAGGTTCCTGCGAGCAGTCATTCCTCCAGGGCCTTCGCTAAGAGTATGAGTCTCATCGATGATGAGGATTACGTCATAGCGTGTGCAGAGCTCTCTAAGCCCTTCGAGATAACCAGGTTCTGGAAGAACAATACCGATGTTGGTCATTGCTGGTTCAATTAGCATCGCTGCAACCTCGCCAGTTGCGAATGCTGCTTCTGCTGCCTCTAAGTCATTGAATGGAACAACGATAGTTGTTTCGCTTGGATCAACCTGAGGGCCGATGTTGTTCTCTCGGCTAACAGTGTTGCCATTGTCATCTAGGACAGCAAAGGTCTCGTCAACAGTTCCGTGGTAGCAGTAGTCATGAACAACAACCTTGTGACGACCAGAGATGTGTCTTGCATATCTCAAGATATGACGATTGGCATCTGTAGCTGTAAGAGTGAACTGCCACTTAGCCATTCCAAAACGATCTGAAAGCGTTTGAGCTGCTACTGCTGCATCAGCGGTAGGAAGCATAAGAGTGATGCCTTTAGCAAGCTGCTCAGAGATGGCTTTCACAGATGCGTCAGGGGAGTGTCCAACCATGGCTCCGGTATCGCCGAGACAGAAGTCAACGTACTCAATACCATCAGCATCGGTAAATCTAGAGCCCTTAGCTTTGGTTACGTAAACAGGGTGGGGACCAGGCCACTTCGACATCCATGACATTGGCACACCACCCATGAGGGCGTTCTTTGCGCTTTCATGAAGTTTTGCTGATTCAGGGTGCTTTGCTGTGAAGAGAGCTACCTCATCTGCAAATAGTTTGGCTAGTTTTTCTCTGTCTGCATATGAGTGCATTTTGTTTGTCCTTGGTTTTTAGAGTTTGGCAAGTCCGGCTTCAACTACATCAAGAGCGTCTTGAATAAGTTCATCGCTGATAGCAAGTGAAGGCAGGAATCGGATGACGTTACCGTAGGTTCCAGCGTTCAAGATTACGACACCGTTTAGATGTGAGTGCTTGACTACAGCATCCACAGCAGCTGAGTTTGGTGTGCGGGTACCTGGTTGAACCAGTTCAATCGCCAACATTGCTCCACGGCCACGGATCTCACCGATAACTGGATACTTTGCCTTCATGAGTTCTAGACGAGCCATCATCACTGATTCAATGTGCTTAGCCTTTTCAAGAACTCCACCATCTTCAATCTGTTTCAAGACTGAAATGGCCGCTGCGGCTGCAACTGGGTTACCACCGAAGGTTCCACCAATTCCACCAGGGTGTGAAGAGTCCATGATCTCTGCTCTACCCACAACTGCTGAGATAGGCATACCACCGGCAATACCCTTAGCAACTGTCATTAGGTCAGGTTCAAATCCTTCTTCGTGCTCTGATGCAAACCACTGACCAGTTCTAGCAATACCTGCCTGAACTTCATCAGCTACCAGAACAATTCCATTTGCATGGGTCCAAGCACTTAGGGTCTCTAGGAAGCCAGGTGCTGGAACAATAAAGCCACCTTCACCTTGGATAGGTTCAATAACTACAGCAGCAAGGTTGTTGGCTCCAACTCTCTTTTCCATGTAGTTGATTGCTCTAGTTGCTGCTTCTTCTCCAGTCATTCCCTCTGGGTCATGGAATGGGTAAGACATAGGAACGTGGGTGACGCTTCCTGCGAAAGGACCAAAGCCATCTGCGTAAGGCATGTTCTTGAAGTTCATCGCCATAGTCAGGTTTGTTCTACCGTGGTAAGCGTGGTCGAATACCGCAATTTCGTTACGCTTAGTGAACTTTCTAGCCAGCTTGATGGCGTTCTCAACTGCTTCTGCTCCTGAGTTGAACAAAGCTGAACGCTTGACGAAGTTACCTGGCATGCGTCTGTTTAGAATTTCACACACCTGAACGTAAGGCATGTATGGGGTGACGGTGAAAAGTGTGTGGGTAAGCTTTGCGACCTGCTCAGCCACCGCTGCTACAACACCAGGGTTGGTGTGGCCGATGGTAGTAACACCGATACCTGAACCCATGTCTATGTATTGGTTGCCATCTACGTCAACAAGGATCGCTCCATGAGCTGATTCGATGTATGCAGGAAGAGCTGTGCCAACACCGTGGCCAACGTGCTCTAAACGATGTGCGTGTAAGGCCTGAGATTTAGGGCCTGGAATGGAAGTAACTAGGAGTCTTTTCTGTTCAATCGTCATGCCCTAATTCTACGCCTGGCAGATTTATCTTGCCAGAAGGCTCTAGCAACGTGGAATACAGGGATGATGGCAAGATTGAGACATGAAGAAGATAATCATCCTGGGCAGTACAGGATCTATTGGTACACAGGCCCTAGAGATTATTGAAGCCAACCCAGACAAGTTCCAGGTTGTCGGTATTGCAGGCAATTCAAACAAAGACCTTCTTGCCTCTCAAGCCAGCAAGTTCTCAGTTGATTCAAAGAGCGTTGCCGTAGGTGCTGAGGAAGCAACAGCACTTATTGAAAATACTGAAGCAGATGTAGTTATCAATGGAATTACAGGTTCTATTGGTCTAGCACCAACTCTTGCAACTCTTCGAACAGGTAAGCGGTTGGCTCTAGCAAATAAAGAATCTCTAATTGTTGGAGGC
>JBJOQP010000012.1:0-16885 GCA_046049845.1 Actinomycetota bacterium | reverse complement strand
AGTTGAAAAGAAGCCAGCTGTTGAGGTTGTTCTAACCGTTTTGCACGCTGGTGGAAAGTTTGGTGGCGGTGGCTACGCAGTTTCTGGTGGTCTGCACGGTGTTGGAGCTTCAGTAGTTAACGCTCTTTCAACACAACTGAACGTAATTGTTGCCAGAGATGGTTTCATGTGGACCCAGAGCTACCTTGCAGGTGTTCCAACCGCTCCTTTGGCTAAGGGTAAAGCAGCAGACTTCACAGGAACAGTTATTGAGTTCCTACCTAGCCCTGAGATTTTCGAGACAGTTGAATTCGATTACGAAACTCTTCGTTCAAGATTCCAGCAGATGGCATTCCTTAACAAGGGTCTAAGTATTTCTCTGCACGATGAAAGAAATGAACGTAGCGACAAGTTCATGTATGAGAACGGTTTGAAAGACTACGTTCAGTATTTGAACTCAGCTAAAAAGGTTGATCTAGTTCACGACGAGATCATTGCTTTCGAATCAGAGAACGCTGAAAAGTCAATGTCTGTCGAAGTAGCGATGCAGTGGACAAACGGATATAACGAAAGCGTCCACACTTACGCCAACACAATTAACACCCACGAGGGTGGAACACACGAAGAAGGTTTTAGAACTGCTCTAACTTCTCTTCTGAACAAGTACGCACGCGAAAAGTCTTTGCTAAAAGAAAAAGATGAAAACCTAACCGGTGACGATGTCCGTGAAGGCCTAACTGCGGTTATCTCAGTGAAGCTTGTTGAACCTCAGTTCGAGGGTCAGACAAAGACCAAACTAGGTAACACCGAAGTCAAAGCTTTTGTTCAAAAGATCGCCAACGATAAATTGGCTGACTGGTTTGATCGAAACCCAACAATGGCAAAAGAAATTTGCCGCAAAGCAATTCAAGCAGCAAGTGCTCGACTAGCAGCTCGTAAGGCACGTGAAGCAACTCGTCGTAAAGGTCTTCTTGAATCAACCGGTATGCCTGGAAAACTTCGCGACTGTTCTTCAAGAGATCCACGCTTAAGCGAAATCTATATCGTTGAGGGTGACTCTGCGGGTGGTTCAGCTATGCGCGGTAGAGATCCAGAAACTCAAGCGATCCTGCCACTACGTGGAAAAGTTTTGAACGTTGAAAAAGCAAGACTAGATAGAGCTCTTGGTAACAGCGAAGTTCAAGCACTGATCACTGCATTCGGAACTGGAATTGGTGAAGAGTTTGATGTTTCAAAGATTAGATATCACAAGTGCGTTCTAATGGCCGATGCGGATGTTGATGGTCAGCACATTAGAACTCTTCTTCTAACTCTTCTTTACAGATTCATGAGACCCTTGATTGAGCATGGATATGTCTACCTAGCTCAGCCACCTTTGTATCGCATCAAGTGGTCAAACGCTGAGCACGAATATGTTTATTCAGATGCAGAGCGCGACGAAAAACTTGCAAGCGGTCAAGCATCAGGCAAGCGCATTCCTAAAGAAAACTCAATCCAGAGATACAAGGGTCTGGGTGAGATGGACTATGACGAGCTATGGGCAACCACCATGGACCCAGCGAGAAGAACTCTTCTTCAGGTAACACTGGACGACGCAGTTAGAGCAGACGAAATATTCTCAACACTCATGGGAGATGACGTTGAGCTACGTAGAACATTCATCCAACAAAACGCAAAGGATGTTCGCTTCCTAGATATCTAGAGCGGGATAGAAATTATGACTGAAAATATTGAACCAACCGTCGACAGAGTCGAACAAATTGACCTAAACGTTGAAATGCAAAGGTCATATCTTGATTACGCAATGAGCGTTATCGTGGGCCGTGCTCTTCCAGACGTTAGAGATGGTCTAAAGCCAGTTCACCGTCGCGTGATCTACGCGATGTATGACGGCGGCTACCGCCCAGACAAGCAGTTCTCCAAGTGTTCTCGCGTTGTTGGAGATGTTATGGGTCAGTACCACCCTCATGGAGATGGCGCTATCTATGACACCTTGGTACGTCTTGTTCAGGAATGGAACCTTCGCTATCCGCTAGTAAACGGGCAGGGAAACTTCGGTTCACCTGGTAACGATGGCGCTGCTGCTCCTCGATACACAGAGTGCCGCATGGCTCCTCTAGCTCTTGAGATGGTTAGAGACATTGATGAAGAGACTGTCAACTTCCAAGACAACTACGACGGTAGAACTCAAGAACCAACAGTTCTTCCTAGCCGTATTCCAAACCTTCTGATCAACGGTTCGATTGGTATCGCGGTTGCTATGGCAACCAACATTCCTCCACACAACCTTCGTGAAGTTGCTGAAGGTGCTCAGTGGGCATTAGCTAACCCTGGTGCTTCTCAAGAAGAACTTCTAAACGCTTTGATGCAACGCATCAAGGGTCCAGACTTTCCAACAGCTGCAACCATTCTTGGATCTCAAGGAATCAAGGATGCATACAGAACTGGACGTGGCTCAATCACAATGCGAGCAATCGTAAATGTTGAAGAACTTCAGGGAAGAACCTGTTTAGTTGTTACAGAACTTCCATACCAAGTTAACCCAGACAACCTTGCTCTTAAGATTGCGGAACTAGTTAAGGAACAGAGACTAACCGGCATTGCAGATATTCGAGACGAGACTTCAGGTAGAACTGG
Organism: Actinomycetota bacterium; assembly: GCA_046049845.1. Lineage (GTDB taxonomy): Bacteria > Actinomycetota > Actinomycetes > Actinomycetales > Microbacteriaceae > Rhodoluna. Next base: position 14,269 of record JBJOQP010000012.1, on the reverse strand, counting down.
CCAGCGTCTTGTTATCGTTCTGAAAAAAGATGCAGTTGCTCAAGTTGTTCTAAACAACCTCTACAAGTTCACGCCTCTTCAAGAAAACTTCAGTGCGAACATGTTGGCTCTGGTTGATGGAGTCCCAAGAACTCTGAGCCTCGATGGCTTCATCACCCATTGGATTGCTCACCAGATTGAAGTGATCGTTAGACGAACTACTTTCCGTCTTAGAAAAGCAGAAGAGCGTGCACACATTCTTCGCGGTTATCTAAAGGCCCTAGATGCTCTCGATGAAGTAATCAAACTGATTAGAGCCAGCGCTACAGCTGAAGATGCTCGCGATGGTTTGATCAAACTTCTTTCAATTGATGAATTGCAGGCAAGAGCAATCTTGAACATGCAGTTACGTCAGCTTGCTGCTCTTGAAAGACAGAAGATCATTGATGAAGCTGCTGAGCTAGAAGCCCTAATTGTTGAATACAAGGCAATCATTGCTGATCCAGAGCGTCAGAGAACCATCGTTAGCGAAGAACTTGAAGAAGTTGTTAAGCGTCACGGCGATGACAGAAGAACTCAAATTCTTCCTGGTGAAGATGGTGTTACTGATCTTGATCTAATTCCTGAAGAAGAAATGGTTATCACCATTACTCGCGGTGGATACATCAAGAGAACAAAGAGCGATAACTACCGTTCACAACACCGTGGCGGTAAGGGTGTTAAGGGTGCAAGCCTGAGAGCTGACGATGTTGTTGAACACTTCTTCGTCACGACAACTCATCACTATCTACTCTTCTTCACAAACAAGGGTCGCGTCTATCGCACCAAGGCTTATGAAGTTCAAGAAGCAGGAAGAGATGCGAAGGGTCAGCACGCAGCTAACCTATTAGCTTTGCAACCTGATGAGAAGATCGCTCAAGTTCTAGACATTCGTGATTACCAGCAAGCAGAGTTCCTAGTTATTGCAACTAAGTCTGGTCTTGTTAAGAAGACTGCTCTTGAGGCATATGACACCGCTCGTTCAGGTGGTTTGATTGCAATCAAACTTCGTGAAGACGATGAAGTTGTTTCTGCGATGTTGGTTAACCAGAGCGACGACCTGCTGCTTGTTTCAAGTAAGGGAATGTCAATCAGATTCTCAGCTAGCGATGAATCACTTCGCCCTATGGGAAGAGATACCAGCGGAAACATTGGTATGCACTTCCGCGAAGGCGATCACCTACTATCAGCAGATGTCATCACCGACAGAGGCTACGTATTCGTGGTCACCGAAGGTGGATTCGCTAAGAGAACCTCTGTGGACCAGTACCGTCTACAAAACCGAGGCGGTATCGGTATCAAGGTAGCCAAGCTTGAAGATCGCCGAGGAGACATCGTCGGAGCACTGATTGTCGAAGAAGACGATGAAGTTCTAATCGTCCTTTCCAGCGGTAAAGTGGTCAGATCTGCCGTGAGTGAAGTACCTGCTCGTGGCCGAGACACCATGGGTGTTGTATTTGCCCGTTTCGATGACGAGGATTCAGTCCTAGGATTAGCAAAGAACAGCGAAAGAAATCTAGACAGTTCTGACACAGACACCTCTAGTGTTGTAGTTGTCGAAGAAGAGAGCGGAGAGTAAGTTGAGTATCTTTTCACGCAGTGTCCGACGCAGTGAATCCACTGTAAAGCCGGTAAACCTAAAGCTCGTCAAGATCAGTTTCTGGTCTGCGGTCCGCTTTGGATTCGTCATTAACATCGCCATCGGCATTGGCCTGGTCATCGCAGTTGCCCTGGTTTACGCCGTTCTAAGTGCCCTAGGTGCCACAGCACTGCTGAAGGACTTCGTTGGATTGGACGTAACTTTGCCTCCAGTTCTGGCAATTGCCCTCAGCATGGCCTTGTTTATCATCTTTGTGGGAACTATTCTGGCTGGGGTTTGGGCGGCGATTTTCAACATCGTAGCCCGTATTACAGGCGGAGTTTCAGTGGGTTTCACAAATAACTAAATCTCAGTTTGAGTCAACGACTCAAATCGGATAAGGTTAACTTCGTTCTATGGGCCTATAGCTCAGGTGGTTAGAGCGCTTCACTGATAATGAAGAGGTCGGAGGTTCAAGTCCTCCTAGGCCCACCAGGAAGTACTCTCTCACCAGAGTGGCCTTCCGAACGGGGACTTAGCTCAGTTGGTAGAGCACCTGCTTTGCAAGCAGGGGGTCAGGGGTTCGACCCCCCTAGTCTCCACGCAAGTGGAAAGCCCGGTCAGAAATGACCGGGCTTCTCTCTTTAAGGAGTAGTGTTTTGTTGCAGAAGGGGAAATGATTATGTTTGCAAAATCAAGCGCTGCAACTATTGCTGGAATTCTTTTATTAGGTGCACTTACTGGATGCAGTGGCCCGAACGACGAAACTAGTAAGAAGATGTCGCCATCTCCTTCAGCGACAGAAACTGCTAGCCCTACTCCTACAGAGGATGGCGCAGAACCACTCGAATCAGTTCTTGATTACTCGCAACCGATTGTCCTTGCAAAAGACGATCTTGAAATGGAATTTCTTACCATTGCTGTCAACAGTTGCAAGAAAGCGCAAACATATGGGTTCGTTGCTAAAATGTCAGAGGGCGAATCCATCTTTCGCCCAGCCGTGGAAGGCACGTGGCCATTTTGGCCCTTTGAGCAAGTAAGCATCATCGATGGGAAACCAGTGTTTGGGCAATTCGATGTTCTCTTTTTCAACTCATGGCCGTCATTCTTAGATCCATGCGATCTGGAAGCAGCAGCAAGACATAGTGCTACTACCGATGTGTTTTTAGAGCACAAATTAGTGAAGATTGATGAAAATACATATGGTTGGTCTCAGCATCATGGAGGAGCCAATTTAGACGAAGTAATTTTTGAAGTGTCTGGCGACCTAATTTCCGGCTATGAAGCAGTCGAAGGCTATCCAGTGGAAATCAGCTACGGGCCACTAACCGATGAGCAGATAAGTCTCTTAGATCAAGCTAAGAAATAGTTTCTAACTTCTCGATACAGACATAGACTCAAGACATGGAATCTTTAGCTATTTTCGTTGGATACTTACTACTCGCAATGCTGGTTGTTGTATTGGCAGTTATCGTGCTCTCAATTCTTGTCGCCCTAGATAAAATCCCAAAGGTATTCGGTTACGTTGCCTTCGGACTGCAAGCAGCCCTCACTGTGTTCACATTTCAACTAACACAGATGTTGTTTCAGATCTCGTTATCCATTTTGCTTGTCAGCGCTGTTTTGGTTTTCTACGTTCCATTTAAAAGAGATAGCCGCTAAGCAACCAATCACTTCAAGTAATCTTTAGATACACAGAACGGGGACCCACATGAGAACAGCAAACTCACTTAAGGCTTTAGCCATCACTGGATTGTTATTGGCATTGGCAGGCTGTTCTGCAGCTGAGCCAGAGCCAACAGCTACACCAACTCCGACCCCTACTCCGACAGTTACTCAAACCCAAGCAGAGATCGAAGCGGAGTTCTACAAGCTCGCTGAGGACTCATGCGCAAAGGGCCAAGAGGAAGGCCTTGTCGAGAGATTCATTAACGATGAGCCGTCTCGCATTATTGCTCTTGCTAAAAAAGACGCTTACATGGACTACAGCGCTATCTACATTGACAACAAAGGTAAGGCCCAAGTTCTCTATGAACTAGAGACAACAGCATGCAACCCTGGCTATTTGATCTCAATGATGGAAGAAGCCAACCACGACAACACTGGGGACTATGAGCACTACGTCAAGAAGAACAAGGACGGCACCTTTGTTTGGACACAGAGCACCTATAGCGAAACGGGATCAAAACTAGCGGACACTATTTTTGAAGTTGCCGACGGTCTTCTAGTGAAGGCAATTCCTGAAGACGTGAAGAACACTAGAAGCCTGGAGTATGGACCTGTTTCTGAAGTTGACATGCAGGCACTAAAAGATGCTGTTGATGCTGAGATCGAAAGATTGAACCAGTAACTAAACAGTTACCGGTTGTAATCCTCTAAATTTTCTTCTGATTAGTAACGCAGCAACTGCTAGTACTAGCCCACACAGAACAATCGTTGGTCTAATCCCGAAGGCTGCCGCCACAAAACCAATTAGTGGTGAACCAATAGGTGTTCCACCCATGAAGATCATCAAGTAGATTCCCATAACTCGACCACGCAGAGCATTACTGGTGTTGCCCTGAACATATGTGTTAGCAGAGATGAGAGTTAGTAGGGCTACAGCTCCCATTATCGGAAGCATGATGCCAAATAAGACTGGGTTTGGTAAATAGGCAGAGAGCATCAGAAGAACTCCAAAGAGAGTTGCACCCTTCAAGATGTTTGAAGTAGTTCTATGTTTCTCAAGACGAGCCGCTATCAAAGCACCAGATAAAGATCCGATTGCCAACACACTGCCTAGAACACCAAACTGGTCAGCTTGCATGTTGAATTCTTTTGTTGCCATCAAAGCTATGAAGATTTGAAAGTTCAAACCAAATGTTGTTGTGAAGAAAACAGTCAACATAACTAGCATCAAGTCTGGGCGAGACTTCACATACTTGAAAGCTTCTGAGAGCTTGTTATCTCTTGCTGGTTTAGTTGTGATGTGAAGGTCTTTGTCTCTCAGGAATAGGAGAGTCACAACCATAAATACATAGGTAGCAGTATTGATTAGAAACGAAGGGCCAGTGCCGTAGTAGAAGATCAAGAATCCACTAAGAGCCGGTCCAACTAGACGACCCACATTGAAGTTTGCAGAGTTCAAACTAACGGCGTTAGCTAGATCATCTTTACCAACTAGCTCGCTAGTGAAGCTAACCCTGATTGGTGAGTCAATAGCTGTGAAAACTCCTAGCCCCAATGCGAGTACAAAGACGTGCCATAACTGAACTGACCCAGCGATAACAAGTAGACCTAATATCACAGAAGTTAGAGCTGCTCCTGTGTTGGTCAGAATTAGAAGTTTTCTCTTACTGAACCGATCAGCCAGCAAACCACCGTAGAGACTTAGCAACATCGCTGGTAGGAACTGGATTGCTGTGACAAGGCCAAGCATTGCGGCGTTCTTATCGGTTAGTTCAAGAACTAGCCAGTCCTGAGCAACTCTCTGGCTCCAGGTACCAATGTTTGACATTGCATTCGCTGGATAAAGTATGCGGAAGTTCCGATGTTTGAATGATCTCAACGCTGGACTTTTAGGCACCAGTCAAATCTACTTCCCTTAACTCGGTGTATCTTGACTTTATGAAGATTCGACAAGTTGCTATGGGTTGCCAAGACATTGCCAGAGCCCAGACTTTTTATACTCAACTACTAAAGCAAGAACCAACAGCTGTTTTTCCTGGACCAGGAATGTTGTTCTATGACCTTGAAGGCACAAGACTGCTATTTCAAGTAAATGGTCCCAAATCACTCATCTATTTAGAAGTTGAGGATGTCCGCGAAGAAGTTGAAACTTTACGCAGCCAAGGGATAACCATCGCTATCGAACCACACATCGTATTTCCTGACCCTCAGGGACTATTTGATAAGCCAGGTAACGAATGGCTGGCATTCATTGAAGACACCGAAGGCAACACAGTAGGACTGATGAGCAGAGAAGTAATAACTTCCTAAAGACTTTAGATAAGAAGAATGGGCCCGACTGAAATCAGTCGAGCCCATTTCTTATAAGAACTTATTACTTAGCTGCTCTTTCACGGCTAATGGCAATACCGAATGCACCAAGTGCACCAACCAAAACACCAAAAGCAGCAAGAGTGTTTGAAGCAGTCTGATCGTTAAGCATTGCACCAGACTTAGCAATTCCACTCTGATACATCAGGGTTTCGTCTACGGTTCCTTCTTCAAGAGGCATTACTTCGCCCTCTTCGCCAGTAGCTTCGTAAGGAACTGCATCAAAACAAGCCTTTAGTTCGTTTCCGTCTGCATCAACGCTAACTGAGCAATCTCCGCCATCAACAAGTGTTTCTTCTGAAACGTCAACGGGAGTTTCTTCTTCACTTGTTACTGTCATCGGGACTGGAACTCCCCTTGCACAAACATCTGAACCATCTTCTGTTGTCCAGCATGAGTCAATTGGCTTTACTTCTACTTCACCGTCAACTGCCTCAACCACTTCAATTGGCTCGCATGACATACCGACAGCTTCATACCCCAAGGCACAAGATGTCGCCATGCTCGCTGAAGCTGATGTTGTTAGGAAGCCAGCAGTAAATAGAACTGCGAGGGCGATCTTTGAAATCTTCATGTTATTCCTTCTGTCTCTTTGTCTAGTTAATGTCTTCTTCTTGGCGTTTCTGACACTTCTACTTCGAGAAGCAAAAGCAACTGGACCTGTTTCTAGCCTAGGGGAGTTCTGGTAACAATTGGGTTGAGTTAAACTGGGAATCCACCTAATTTTCCACAGGAAGAAACCATGCCAGAAGACAGATTGATTTGGTCCGAAGAGTTCTCAAGCGGCAAGGGATCAGCTCCTAACCCAGAGATCTGGGGAAGAGATTTAGGTGATGGAACTTCTCACGGTATTCCTGGTTGGGGTAATAACGAACTTCAGGTCTATACAGCAGAGAACGCTTTTGTGAACGAGGACGGTCACTTAGAGCTTGAGGCTCGCAAGATTACTGATGGATCAGCAGGAGAGGCCTATTACGGTCCTGTTCAGTGGACTAGTGCTCGACTAGTTACTAAGAACAAGCTGCACTTCCAGTACGGACGACTGGTTATCAAGGCTATGGTTCCAGCAGGAGTGGGGCTATGGCCTGCCTTCTGGATGCTTGGGGACACCATGGATACCGAAGGCTGGCCTTTAGCTGGCGAGATAGACATTATGGAATGGGTGGGCAAGGCTCCTCTAGAGGCACTTGGCACCCTTCATGGCCCAGGCTACTTCGGAGATAACGGCTGCGGGGGCAAAATGGTCTTTGACGAGAGCCTTGCTGGTCAATGGCATGAGTTCTCAATCAACTGGAAGCCAGGGCAAATCAGCTGGTTTGTGGACGATAAAGAGTACTTCTCGGCTACACCAGACAGTGTTAGCCCTAACCAATGGGTTTATGACCACCCTTTCTACATCCTGCTGAATCTAGCTGTAGGTGGGAATCTAGGTGGTCCATTGGATCCAGAACTCCCAGAATCTAATAAATTGCTCGTTGACTACATCAGATTCTATGAATTTGAAGGCTTTGGTGAACATTTTGGAATATAGCCTGACAAATCGCGGAGAGTTTGAGCATGTTCCCGATTATGTGTATAAAGTGTGTATTGGATGCAAGTGCATGGGGCTTCAAAGAGCAGGTAACAAAGACTAAATGGTTCAAAAGCAGTCACCAGAAAACATTCAATCAGCTTGGAACTGGTTCGTATCTAAGTACGAAGCAAGAGGCTACAAGTCTCTAAACCAGTTCGCCATTGCTACAGGTATGCAGAAATCAAGCTTGAGCAGATACTTCCACCTAGAGCGTGAGATCCCGTCAGGCACAGTTGGAAGACTATGTCAGGAACTAAAGGTATCTCCAGAAGAGCTTCTAAAGGCTGTTGGAGCTTTGGGTTGGCCGGCTAAACCTAAACGCAACCGCGGATAAGTAGGTTTCTGCCAACAGGCAGCACGGTTCTGCAGTAGTCAGGATCCGACCAGAGACGTATCACATGCTCGAAAAGTTCGGGTTTCAAGTGGTTTTTACAGTTGTCACTGAATTCGTCTACCCTTTGACCCATTTGAATCGTAATTCTAGGTCTATCAAGTGCAATTTCTGGCTGCACTCTAGGAGCCTTCTTTGGAAGGATCTCCACATGAACATCTCCCCAAGGCTCTAAAGCGACAGATTGTTTAGCGATTTCTAGGTTTGGGTCTAGAGGCCAAGCGCCATCGAGATGGGACCAAAGCTCGTCATTGAGTATTTCCTTGAAACCAGTGACGACGGAGCTCTTCAGCGAACCGATCTTTGACCCAGCAGGAACAATAATCTTCAAAATCTTAGGCTCTGGCCAGGTTAGCTTCACAGCCCCGGCTTCAGGTAATTCAAAAGTCGTCACGGTTTCTCCGCGTGATAACAAGATCTCAGTGTTCATGCCAGCCTAAACTTTGAGGTGCAATATCCCCGATTGGAAACATCTAAAACATTGTATGGTCTGCCACTGACATTGAGGGGGATATAGACGTTGTTTTGGCTGTTTAGAGTCGTGCGAGAATGATTACATGACTAATACAACACATATCGCTACCCTAAACACCAACCATGGAGCCATAAAGATCAACCTCTTCGGCCTTGATGCCCCAGTAACTGTTGCCAACTTTGTTGGTCTAGCTGATGGCACAAAAGAGTGGGCAGACCCTCGCACAGGTGAAAAGCAAACAGGTAAACCGCTATACAACGGCGTTATCTTCCACCGCATCATCCCTAACTTCATGATCCAAGGTGGAGACCCAACTGGAACAGGTATGGGTGGCCCTGGCTACAACTTCAAAGATGAAATCAGCGAGCACAACTTCAACGAACCATACAAGCTAGCTATGGCAAACGCAGGACCAGGCACCAACGGTTCACAGTTCTTCATCACAGTTGCTGAAACTGGATGGCTATATGGAAAGCACACCGTCTTTGGTGAAGTTGCAGATGATGCTTCTAAAGAGGTTGTCGACAAGATTGCGGCAGTTAAGACTGGCGCACAAGACAAGCCACTAGAGCCAGTTGTAATCGAAAACATTTCTATCGAAACAGTTTCTGCTTAGTGTCAGAAATCACAACTCGTTGTTACAGACACCCCGATCGCGAGACCGGGGTGTCTTGTCAACGCTGTGAAAGATTTATCTGCGTTGATTGTTCATCTCCAGGAGCTATTGGTTTTCTATGTCCTGAAGATTCAAAAGATCGCGTAAAGATTCAAAAAGCTACATTTCAAAAATCACTGCTTAGTGCTGCACCAGTAACAATTATTCTTATTGCTCTAAATGTTTTGGTTTACGCAGCACAACAAATATTTCCGGGACTCATTTATTCGCTCTGGTATGCAAACGTAGGAAGCATCACCGAAGACGGCAGCCTGCTTCGTGTATTCACTTCAAGCTTTGCTCACTCAAATACTCAGATCACACACATCCTGTTCAACATGTATTCCCTGTTTGTTCTGGGAACACTGCTTGAACCAATGATTGGCAAACTTCGCTTTGCAGTTCTCTATGCCTTCTCTGTCTTTGGTGGAGGACTAGGTTTCCTCATTCTTTCCACTCAGTTCGGAAGCGTCGTTGGAGCTAGCGGAGCTGTATTTGGTTTGATGGGTGCCTACTTAGTTTTCTTAGTAGTAATGAAACTCAATGCAGGACAGATGTATATCATCATCGGCATTAACTTGTTTCTTGGATTCCTACCGGGCATTGCTTGGGAAGCCCATGTTGGTGGATTGATTGTTGGAGCAGCAGTTGGTTATGTTTTAGTTTCAACAAGAAACCGGGTAAAGCAAAACCTTCAAACAATTGCACTTATTGGAATAGGAATAGTTTTGGTTGCAATATGGCTAATCGCCAATGCACCAATAAACAGTTTGTACTGATTACTTCCAGCGGGTTAGTAAACCGAAACCAACCATCATTAGACCGAAGCCCACGATGATGTTTCCTGCACCTAGGTTGATAGGAGTTCCTGAACCTAGAGGGTAAACGGTCTGGCTGATGTAGTAAACCATGATCCAAACAAGACCCACGATTAGGAAAGTAAGTGTCACAGGTAGGAACCACGCTGGGTTGCCATCCTTGTTCTTAGTAACCTTCACAGAATCAGGAGCTGCTGGCTTCGCTGGACGCTTGACTAGCTTCGGGGTTTTCTTTTCGTTTTCAGACATTGCTCAATTCTATTACGAGGCGGGCCAGACCAAGTTAGTCTTGAATCCTTATGGTTAAGATTTTGGTTCTAGATAACTACGATTCTTTCGTCTATACGCTCAATGGCTACTTGCAGCAACTAGGTGCGCAGACTGAGGTTCTTCGTAACGATATCGTTTCGGAGGCGGAACTACCTGCTCTTTTGGCTAACTACGATGCCGTATTGATCTCCCCAGGACCTGGAACCCCAGCAGATGCTGGACTAAGTGTGCCAACCGTAAAGCTTGCTTTGAACTCTGGTCAACCTATCTTTGGAGTTTGCCTAGGCCATCAGGCAATTGCTGAGGCTATGGGGGCAACAGTCACCAGTGCTGAAGAACTTATGCATGGAAAAACTAGTCAGGTATTCCACGACAACAGCCTGGTTTACAAAGATGTTCCAGAACCATTTACTGCCACTAGATATCATTCATTGGCAGTTGTTGCTAACACTGTTCCAGAAGATCTAGTTGTTACAAGTAAGACTGCAGGGGGAGTAATTATGGGCCTACAGCACAAAACACTTCCTATTTATGGAGTGCAGTTCCATCCAGAGTCAGTTCTAACTCAAGGTGGATATCAGATGCTTGGCAACTGGTTGGAATCTCTAGGACTCAAAGGTGCTGCTGAGAAAGCTAAGACACTTAGCCCTTTGCTAAACCTCTAATTAACGATGCACTCAAGTGTTAGGACAATAGTTCCTAACTGTGGCTGAATTCCAGCTGGCACTGATTGAGCAATGACTACTGTTCCAGCAACTCCTAGACAGCTTGGATCAACATCAGTTTCTACTGAGTAGCCAACCTGCGGAGCAGTTAGTTGAGAAGTTGCATCACTCAGATCTAAGCCAACAACATCTGGAACAAGCACACTTCCAGTTGAAACGACTAGGTTCACAACTGTTCCAGCCGGCACCTGAGTGTTCGCAGCTGGATTGCTAGATAGAACTAGGTTCTTGGCAATGGTAGGTGAATCACTTTGAGTGATAGCACCGAGTACTAACTTCGCATTAGTAATCGCCAGGATTGCATCCTGTTCTGTCATTCCAGAAACATCTGGCATTAGCGATAGTTCCTGACCAGATGAAACCAAAACAGTAATGGTTGTCTTAGGACCAACTTGCTCACCTGCTGGAGGATCAGTTGAGATAACGGTTCCTTCAGGGACTGTGCTGCTAATTTCAAGAGTCTTTAGCACCAATAGATCTTGTTCAGTGAGGGTGGTGAAGGCTTCTTCGTATGTCTTACCAACAACATCAGAGACTGTGATCTTTGTGTCTACGTTTCCACCGAAGGAAATCAGGCTAGCTCCACCGGCAATCAACCAGATAACTAGACCAATTACTAGAACGCCAATACCGCTACCAACTCCCCAGAGCAAACCAGTAGATGGCTTGTCTTCCTTAGGAGCAGTTATTACACGAGTTTGCTCTTCTGCCTCGTCATTTCCTGTTTCGAAACCTAGTAGCGAGAAGCTGTTCTCAAAGATCTGTGTTGGTTCGCTCTGTTGAACTGGAGCTACGGCAGTAACCGCACTCGTTGCTTCTTCGTTGGCTGAGTTTAGAAGTTCAGCAAATGGATCTGATTCCGGAATAGCGATGGTTTCTGGAGCTTCTTCAACAATTGGCTGCAGTGGAGCTGTAGGTGGTTGAGAACCATCTTCAAAGACATCAACTGAAGTTCCAGTAACAGCAGCAGCAAGTGCTGCTCTGAATTCTGCTGCAGATTGGAAACGAGCATTCTTGTCTTTAGCCAAAGACTTCATCACAACTGAATCGATTGCTGCAGAGATGTTTGGGTTCACCAGAGAAGGAGCTGGAGCAGTCTCACTCACATGTTGGTAAGCAACTGATACTGCAGTCTCTCCAGTGAAAGGCGGCTTGCCGGTAAGCATTTCATAAAGCAATACACCGGTTGAGTAAAGATCTGTTCTTGAGTCTACTGTTTCACCCTTAGCTTGCTCAGGTGAGAAGTATTGAGCAGTTCCAACAATTCCGTTGGTGTGAGCAAGAGTTGCTGAAGAATCACTTACTGCCCTAGCGATACCAAAGTCCATGACCTTAACTGCATTAGATGAAGTGATCATGACGTTCGCTGGTTTGATGTCTCTGTGAATAACACCAGCAGCGTGAGAGAACTCTAGAGCTGTGAGAATACCTGTCGCATAGAAAATAGCTTCTTGCTGAGTAAGTTTTCTTTGACGAAGAATGTCTCTAAGAACTTCACCTGTTACAAGTTCCATAACAATGTATGGCAAGTGTCTTTCAACGCCATACTCATCAAGAGTCACTTCATCGCCAGCGTCATAGACGCGAACAATTGTTGGGTGAGCCATACGTGCAGATGCTTGAGCTTCTTGTCTGAAACGAATTTCAAAACTAGAGTCTGCTGCTAGATCTGATTTGAGAAGTTTGATGGCAACGGTTCTACCAAGTCGTGTGTCAATTCCTGAGTGAACCTCAGCCATACCCCCGCGACCAATTAGCTCACCGAGCTCATATCTACCTGCGATGATGCGCTTATTCTCGCTCACTCATCGCTCCAATCTCTTTATGACAACTCTCCAAGTTTATCTTTGCTTTGCTCACGCAAACTTAGACTTACCTGCTAGTTAATGACCGTGTTCGGATCTACTTCTTGTTGGTAGTAGTAAACCGATATAGAACTTCCCACCTCAAGTGAACCCAGAGGAGAGATGTCGTAGACCTGAGAGATACGAGGATCTTCAGCAGGTACAGACATTCCAGGTACTGGTTCAACAACAAGACCAAGGTCGCTCAGCTTAGGAACTACTAGTGAAACGTCTAATCCCTCATACTCACTGAGTAAGACAACTACCTTCTCAACAGTCTTAGTAGGGGTAGGTGTTGGTTTAGGAGTAACAGTCTTGGTTGGAGTTGGCGTAGGTGTTGGTTCAACTGGAGCCTTCGGAGCTACAAGTCCTGCCCACACGATTACACCGATAGTGCTCAATAGAACCAAGATAAGTACTACCCAAGGCCAGATAGCAGGGACAGTAACGGTTGGTTTGGTGTCCGTATTGATAACAGTGGTCTCATCACTTACCGGCTCCACACCTCTTGGAATAACAGTGTTGATAGAGATGTGTGCAGGAGTATCAGCTAGTAGAGCTTCTGCTCTGGCAGCTAACTCAAGAGCAGATCTTGGTCTTTGGTCGGGCTTCTTGGCAAGGCAATCCATCACAAGGCGAACAAGTTTCGGATCAGTACCCTCAGGAAGAGCTGGAGGAATGTCATTGATTTGAGCCATGGCGATAGCCATCTGAGTCTCACCCTTGAATGGTCTGCGACCAGCTAGAGCCTCGTAGGCCACGATGCCCAGTGAGTAAATGTCACCTGCAGCAGTTGCTGCTTTACCGGTTGCCTGTTCAGGAGCAAGGTACTGAACAGTTCCCATAACCTGACCTGTTTGAGTTAGAGAAACTTGATTAGCAACTCTGGCAATACCAAAGTCGGTAATCTTCACATGACCATCAGGAGTGATCAGCAGGTTACCCGGCTTCACATCTCTGTGGACGAGACCTTCTCGGTGAGCAGCATCAAGTGCCAAAGCAGTTTGAGCAATTATTGTGATCACCTGTTTAGCAGGAAGAGTTTTCTCTCTTTCAAGAATTGAAGATAGAGCTTCACCTGGAACCAGTTCCATAACAAGATAAGCACTACCTTCGTCTTCACCGTAGTCATAAACATTTGCGATGCCGTCGTGATTAATCATCGCTGCATGTTTAGCTTCAGTTCTAAAGCGATCAACGAAATCTGGATCACCCATGTATTGCTGCTTCAAGATCTTGATTGCAACTAAACGAAGAATAGTTTCATCTTGAGCTTGCCAAACTTCACCCATGCCGCCAGTAGCAATGCGCTTTATGAGTCGGTATCGATTGCCGTAAAGCTTTCCTTCTTCTGGTTTCATTTACTCAACACCGCCTCCATGACTTTCTTAGCAATTGGTGCTGCCAAAGTATTCCCCCTACCTGATTGACCTTTACCGCCACCATCTTCAACAACTACAGCTACTGCTACTTGAGGATTATCTGCTGGAGCGAAACCGGTGAACCAAAGAGTGTATGGATCATTCACACCGTTTTCCGCAGTTCCAGTTTTTCCAGCAACTTTAATTCCAGGAATGCCTGCGTTAGAACTTACTCCTGATGAAACAGCAGCAACCATCATGCTCTTCAAACGTTCTGCTGTGCTAGTGGTGATTGAACGACCAATCTCAATTGGTTTACCTTCTTCAAGAACAGTCAAGTTAGAAGTGAAGATCTGTTTAACCAGGTATGGTTTCATTTCAATTCCTGCGTTAGCAATTGATGCAGAAACCATAGCCATCTGCAGTGGGCTAACTCGAACATCAAATTGTCCAAATGCAGTTAGAGCAGTCTGAGCATCATCTAAGTTTTCTGGATAGACGCTTGCGGTTGACTTCAATGGA
>JBJOQP010000011.1:0-18269 GCA_046049845.1 Actinomycetota bacterium | reverse complement strand
GCGTCTAAGGACGGCAAACTAATCGAGTTCGCAGTTAAAGATCTAACTGCTATCACTGGTCAGAAGCCTCAGGTTAACTTGGCTCGCAAGTCAATTGCGCAGTTCAAGCTTCGTGAAGGTCAGCCAATCGGTGCACACGTTACCTTGCGTGGAGACAGAATGTGGGAGTTCCTAGACAGACTTCTATCTCTATCTCTTCCTCGTATCCGTGACTTCCGTGGTCTATCAGACAAGCAGTTCGATGGTAAGGGTAACTACACCTTCGGTCTAACTGAGCAGACTATGTTCCACGAAATCAACCAGGACAACGTTGACCGCCCACGTGGTATGGACATCACCTTGGTAACAACTGCTTCAAATGATGCAGAAGGCCGTGCGCTGCTTACAGCTCTGGGCTTCCCATTCAAGACTCCAGAGAACAACTAACTACTAATTGGATAGGTCTGATTACTCGTAAAGTTTTCAGAAACCGACAAAGAAGGAAACAAACAATATGACAATGACAGACCCGGTAGCAGATTTCCTGACCCGGCTGCGCAATGCCAACTCAGCGTTCCACGAGGAGATTAACTTGCCTTACAGCAAGCTAAAGGCAAACATCGCAGAGATCTTGAAGGCAGAGGGTTACATTTCTGCAATCACTATCACCGATGCAGAAGTTGGCAAGAACCTAAACATTGAACTGAAGTACGGTCCAAACCGTGAGCGTTCAATCTCAGGAATCAAGAGAGTATCAAAGCCTGGCTTGCGTGTATACGCAAAGTCAACTGAGATCCCTCGCGTTCTTGGTGGCCTAGGTATTGCAATTCTTTCGACTTCGTCAGGGCTCCTAACTGACCGTCAAGCAACCAAGAAAGGAGTAGGCGGAGAAGTAATCGCCTACGTTTGGTAAGCACAGATGTCACGTATTGGAAAGATGCCTATTTCAGTTCCAGCTGGAGTTGAAGTAAAGATTGATGGTCAGGTTGTTGAAGTAAAGGGTCCTAAGGGAACTCTTTCTCACACAGTTCCTGCACCTATCACAATTGTTTTTGAAGACGGTACTATCACCGTTACCCGTCCAGATGATGAGCGTAACTCTCGTTCACTTCATGGTCTAACCAGAACTCTTATCGCTAACAACATTGAAGGCGTAACAAAGGGTTTCACCAAGGGTCTAGAGATCGTTGGAACCGGTTACCGTGTTACAGCTAAGGGATCAGGAATCGAGTTCGCACTTGGTTACTCACACCCAATCATGGTTGAGCCTCCAGTTGGAATTACATTCCAGATTGAAGGAAACACCAAGATCACTGTTTCTGGAATCGACAAGCAAGCTGTTGGTGAAGTTGCTGCCAATCTAAGAAAGCTTCGCAAGCCAGAGCCATACAAGGGCAAGGGTGTTCGTTACGCAGGCGAAGTTGTTCGTCGCAAGGCCGGAAAGGCAGGTAAGTAATCATGGGACTAACTCCAAAGACTCGCGGTAAGAGCAAATCTGCCGCTCGTGGTCGCCGTCACCTACGTCTTCGCAAGAAGATTGAGGGAACAGCTACCCGTCCACGTCTAGTGGTAACTCGTTCAGCTCGTCACGTATTCGTTCAGATTGTTGACGATGCTAAGGGTCACACCCTGGTTTCAGCTTCAACAATGGAAGCGGATCTACGTAAGTCAACTGACGACAAGTCAGCTAAGTCAAAGGCCGTAGGTCTTCTACTAGCACAGCGTGCCAAGGCAGCTGGAATCTCTGAGGTCGTATTCGACCGCGGTGGTAACAGATATGCAGGACGTGTTGCAGCTATTGCTGATGGTGCACGTGAAGGTGGGTTGGTTCTGTGAGTAACGAAAACAAGGAGCAAGATTTGTCTACTGAGCAAGAAACTGCAGTTGCAGTTGAAAGCACACCGGTTGAAGCACCAGCAGCTGAGACTAACGAGCGCGATGCTCGTCGTGGCAGCCGTGAGCGCGCACCTCGTGGTGAGCGTCGCGACCGTGAAGAAACCAAGAGCCAGTTCCTAGAGCGCGTTGTAACAATCAACCGTGTTTCTAAGGTTGTTCAGGGTGGTCGTCGTTTCTCATTCACAGCACTAGTTGTTGTTGGTGACGGTAACGGAACCGTTGGTGTTGGATACGGTAAGGCTAAAGAAGTACCAGCAGCGATTGCTAAGGGTGTTGAAGAAGCAAAGAAGAGCTTCTTCCGCGTACCTCGCGTTGGTGGAACCATTCCTCACCCAGTTCAAGGTGAAGCAGCAGCTGGTGTTGTATTGCTTCGTCCTGCATCTGCGGGTACTGGTGTTATCGCCGGTGGTCCTGTTCGTGCAGTACTTGAATGTGCCGGTGTTAACGATGTTCTAAGCAAGTCTTTGGGATCATCAAACACCATCAACATTGTCCATGCCACCGTTGCAGCATTGAAGAAGCTTGAAGAGCCTTCAGCAGTTGCTGCTCGTCGTGGTCTAACCATCGAAGAAGTTGCTCCTAAGGGACTTCTTCGTGCTCAAGAAGCAGCGAAGGCAGGTGCCTAAAATGGCAGCACGTCTAAAAGTGACCCAGGTTAAAAGCGGTGTTGGCAACAGCCAACGTCAGCGTGACTCACTTCGTACATTAGGTCTGAAGCGTATCGGCGACATTATTGTCAAAGACGACAGCCTAGTTGTTCGTGGTTTGGTTCGTGCTGTAGCGCACTTAGTAAAGGTTGAGGAGATCAACTAATGAGCGAAGAAAACAAGAACGTCGAAGGTGCAGAAAAGCCTGCAGCTAAGAAGCCAGCGGCAGCAAAGCCTGCTGCAGCTAAACCAGCTGCGGCTAAGAAGCCTGCTGCTGAAAAGGTAGAAGCTACTGAGAAGCCAGCTGCTGCTAAGAAGACCGTTGCAAAGAAGCCTGCCGCTGTGCAGGAGAAGAGCAACCTTCTAAAGCTGCACCACTTGCGTCCAGCTCCTGGTTCTAAGAAAGACCGCACTCGTGTTGGTCGTGGTGAAGGATCTAAGGGTAAAACCTCTGGTCGTGGTACCAAGGGAACCAAGGCTCGTTACCAGGTTCGTCCAGGCTTCGAAGGTGGTGGTGTTCGTCTAGTAATGAGAACCCCTAAGCTTCGTGGTTTCAAGAACCCATTCCGCGTTGAGTACCAGGTTGTAAACCTAGAGACTCTAGTTGAGCTTTACCCTCAGGGTGGCGAAGTAACTGTAGCGTCACTAGTTGCTAAGGGTGCAGTTCGTAAGAACGAGAAGGTCAAGGTACTAGGCCAAGGAGAACTTAGCCTTAAACTTGACGTCAAGGTTGACAAAGTATCTGAGTCTGCAAAGGCAAAGATTGTTGCTGCCGGCGGAACTGTAACCGAGTAATTTACCTAACCGGTATTTAGCCACAGGAGACAAATATGTTTAGTGCAATCAAGAGAGCTTTTAGTACTCCAGATTTGCGCAACAAGCTTATGTTCACGCTTGCTGTAGTTGCCATCTATCGTTTGGGATCTTTCATCCCTGCGCCATTTGTTAACTACGGTAACGTGCAGCAATGTTTGAACACTGATAACACCAGTACTTCAGGCATCTATGAACTTGTAAACCTATTCTCCGGTGGAGCGTTGCTTCAGCTGTCTATCTTTGCTCTGGGAATCATGCCTTACATTACGGCTTCGATTATCACCCAGTTGCTTCGAGTTGTAATTCCTCGCTTTGAAACTCTTCACAAAGAGGGTCAAGCAGGTCAGGCAAAGCTAACTCAGTACACCCGTTACCTAACTATTGGTCTTGGTCTACTACAGTCAACAACTTTGATTGCTGTTGCTCGTCAGGGTGCACTATTCGGATCTGAATGTACTGTTCCAGTATTCAGCGACAACTCATGGTGGGCTATCTCACTAATGGTTATCACAATGACTGCTGGTACCGGTGTAATCATGTGGCTAGCTGAGATGGTGACTGACCGTGGTATCGGTAACGGTATGTCACTACTTATCTTTGCTTCTGTTGCTGCTGGATTCCCTGCAAGCCTTAGCCAGATCGCTCAGGAGCGTAACGTTGAGACATTGCTTGCTGTTATCGCAATCGGTGTTGTCATCGTTCTTCTAGTTATCTTGGTTGAGCAGTCACAGCGAAGAATTCCTGTTCAGTACGCAAAGCGTATGGTCGGTAAGAGAACCTACGGTGGTCAGGCTACATACCTTCCTATCAAGGTGAACCAGGCCGGTGTTGTTCCAGTTATCTTCGCATCAAGCTTGCTATACCTACCTGGTTTGATTGCTCAGTTCAACGGCCCAGACACTGCAGGTAAAGTTCCTGACTGGGTTATTTGGATCAACAACAACCTAACTCAGGGTGACCAGCCGCTATACATGACCATGTACTTCCTGATGATTATTGCTTTCACATACTTCTATGTTTCAATTACCTTCAACCCTGAAGAAGTAAGCGAGAACATGAAGTCTTACGGAGGCTTCATCCCAGGTATCCGTGCTGGACGTCCAACAACTGAGTACCTTGAGTATGTTCTAAGCAGAATCACTTTGCCTGGAGCTATCTACCTAGGTCTAGTTGCTTTGATTCCTCTAGTAGCTTTGACACTTCTAAACGCTAACCAGAACTTCCCATTCGGTGGTACTTCGATTTTGATCATCGTCGGTGTTGGTCTTGAGACTGTGAAACAAATCAGTGCTCAGATGCAGCAGCGAAACTACGAAGGTCTTCTGAAATGAGCCGGTTTCTCTTGATCGGTCCTCCAGGTGCCGGCAAGGGAACACAGGCTGCCCTGTTAGCTAATGCATACAGTATCCCTGCGATCTCAACTGGGGATATTTTTAGAGCCAACGTTAAAAACGAAACCGAGCTTGGCCTAAAGGTTAAGTCGATTATGGATCGTGGCGAATACGTTCCAGATTCACTAACTAATGAACTAATCAGAGATCGCTTGTCACAAGCAGATGCTGAAGCTGGGTTTCTTCTAGATGGATATCCAAGAACTAACGATCAAGTAAATGAACTTGATGACATTCTTGGCTCTCAACACAGAAACCTAGATGCGGTAATTCTTTTGGTTGCTGACACAGATGAACTTGTTCGTCGTCTACTAAAGCGTGCTCAGGAACAAGATCGTGCTGATGACACAGAAGAAGTTATTCGTCATCGCCAGAATGTTTACTTAGAGCAAACCCAACCGCTAATCGAAATCTACTCAGCTAGAGATCTAGTAGTTGAGATTGATGGTCTAGGTCAGGTTGGCGAAGTTACCGAAAGAATTCTTAACGCTCTAACCGCTCGCGGCCTAAGCCCCGCACTTTAGAGGTAATGCCATGGCTCGCGAGCGTATAACGCTTAAATCAAACTCAGACATTTTATTGATGCGTGAAGCTGGACTTATTACAGCGGCAGCACTCAAAGCAGTCAAAGATGCAATTGCTCCAGGGGTATCAACTCTTGAATTAGACACAATTGCCGAGTCCACCATCATCTCAGTGGGGGCTAAATCTAACTTCAAGCTAGTTGCTGGCTATAAACACACAATCTGTTCTTCTATAAATGATGAAGTTGTCCATGGAATCCCATCTAAGGACCGAATTCTTCAAGCTGGAGACATTATTTCCATTGACTGCGGGGCTATTACCCCAAGCGGTTGGAATGGAGATGCCGCCTTCACTATGGTCGTTCCTGGGGGAGATCCAGAAGTTATGGCTAAAAGACAGGCAATTAGCGACGCTTGTGAGGCTTCACTTTGGGCCGGAATTGCCGCTTTTGCAGGGGCAAAACGCCTAAATGAGGTCGGTCGAGCAGTTGAAAAGACCATTCGAGAGGCCGGCAGATACGGGATCCTTCAGGATTACATTGGGCACGGGGTTGGTCGCTCAATGCACGAAGATCCGGCTGTTTTCAACTACCAAACCCGTGATTTAGGGCCAGCAGTCGAGCCTGGGCTGGTTATTGCCATTGAGCCGATGATTACCGCAGGGGGCCAGGCAGTCAAGATTTTGAGTGATGAATGGACTGTTTCAAGCAAAGATGGGTCAGATTCGAGCCATTGGGAGCATACGGTGGCTAAGCACTCAGGTGGTATTTGGGTTCTAACGGCTGAGGACGGCGGGGTGGCTGGTTTGGCTAAATATGGAATAACCCCAGTTCCGCTGGAATCTTAACTACCATTATTTCCTTAAATGTCCTAGGATTGAGTCTTGGTGTTTCGGCACGGAAAAATCCCTCTTTTCAAGTCGGTATTTCTGCGTGTTTTTGAGGCAGCAAAAGAATAAAGATAAGTGAGTATATGGCCAACAAAGACGGCGTCATCGAGATCGAAGGCACAGTTTACGAGGCTCTTCCGAACGCGATGTTCAGAGTTGAGTTGACTAACGGGCACAAGGTCTTGGCACACATCTCAGGAAAAATGCGTCAGCATTACATCAAGATTTTGCCTGAAGATCGCGTGATTGTTGAGCTTTCAACCTACGACCTAAATCGTGGGCGAATCATTTATCGATACAAGTAAATCGGTTTTGTAAAAAACCACGAACAGAAATAAAGAGACATGAAGGTTAACCCAAGCGTTAAAAAGATTTGCGACAAGTGTAAAGTCATTCGTCGCCATGGTCGCGTCATGATCATCTGCGAAAACCCACGCCACAAACAGCGCCAGGGCTAAGCACTTTAGATTTGCACCAGCTCACCTTCGGGTGGGTACAACTAAATAAAAAAACAAGGCAGTGTTCAAGATTTATATCTGGCACCTCTCGGAAAGGCGAGAGCCTGAATTAATAGTTCAGGACAACACTGCTGCAGACCTTTCATAACAAACAGGAGAAATCCAATGGCACGTATTGCCGGAGTCGATATTCCACGCGAGAAGCGCGTTGAAATCGCCCTAACCTACATCTACGGAATCGGTCCTACACGCAGCGTGAAGGTTCTTACCGATACCAACATCGATAAAAACATCCGAGTAAAAGATCTAACTGATGACCAGTTGGTTGCTATTCGTGATTACCTAGACGGAAACTACAAACTCGAAGGTGATCTACGTCGTGATGTTGCAGCTGATATCCGCCGCAAGGTTGAGATTGGTTCATACGAAGGTATTCGTCACCGTAAGGGACTACCTGTTCGTGGTCAGCGTACCAAAACTAACGCTCGTACTCGTAAGGGTCCAAAGCGCACCGTAGCCGGCAAGAAGAAAGTAGCGCGTTAGTAGCCCGCCGGCTCATCGCGTCTCATAAGGATTCAGGAGAAAACTCATGGCAGCACCTAAGACCAAAGCAGCAGGCTCAGCCCGCAAGCCACGTCGTAAAGAAAAGAAGAACGTTACCCACGGTCAGGCTCACATCAAGAGCACCTTTAACAACACCATCGTCTCAATCACTGACGACACCGGTGCTGTTATCTCATGGTCATCATCAGGTGATGTTGGCTTCAAGGGTTCACGTAAGTCAACTCCATTCGCCGCACAGATGGCAGCTGAAGCTGCAGCTCGTAAGGCTCAGGAGCACGGTTTGAAGAAGGTAGACGTTTTCGTAAAGGGCCCAGGCTCTGGTCGTGAAACAGCTATCCGTTCACTTCAGGCAGCAGGTCTAGAAGTTGGATCAATCTCAGATGTGACCCCACAGGCTCACAACGGATGTCGTCCACCAAAGATTCGTCGTATCTAGTTTTATCGTTTCTTCTTTCGAAGAGACAACCAGTTTCAAGAACCAAATAATTTAATACAGCTGTTTAGTGGCCACTGAATAGCAAACCCAACAAAAGAGATATCAAATAGCGGATGTCTCAGTGAAAGGAACCAACGTGCTAATTGCACAGACTCCAGTTCTTAACGAAGAAATTGACAGCAATTTCCCGAACCGCTCTCGCTTCACCCTAGATCCACTAGAGCCTGGTTTTGGATACACCCTAGGTAACTCACTTCGTCGTACCCTGCTTTCATCTATCCCAGGTGCAGCAGTAACAAGCATCAAGATCGAAGGCATCAGCCACGAATTCGGTCCTATCGATGGTGTTAAGGAAGACGTAACTGAGCTGATCCTAAACATCAAGGACCTAGTGGTTTCATCTGAAGCAGGTGCTCCAGTTGTACTAGAGCTTAAGAAGGGCGTTGGAGTAGCTACTGCTGCAGACATCGTTACCAACGAGAGCGTAACCATCCACAACCCAGAGTTGGTAATTGCTAACGTCACCAAGGGACAGCTACACATGTGGTTGACCATTGAAGCTGGTCGTGGATACGTTCAGGCATCTCAGAACCGTCAGCCAGACATGGCAAACAACTCAATCATTCCTGTTGACTCAATCTATTCACCAGTTCTAAAGGTGTCTTACCGTGTTGAGGCGACTCGTGCGGGTGAGTTCACAAACTTCGACAAGCTAATTGTTGACGTTGAGACCAAGCCATCTATTTCTCCACGTGAAGCAATTGCTTCTGCTGGTATCACATTGGTTAACCTATTTGGTCTAGCAGCTGCTCTAGATGAAAACGCAGAAGGTATTGACCTTCCGGTTTCAGCTGTTGCAGTTGACCTACCACCAGCACTAGCTAAGCCAATTGAAGAACTAGACCTAACAGTTCGTTCATACAACTGCCTAAAGCGCGAAGGTATCAACACTGTAAACGAACTAATCAACCTAACTGAAGATCAGTTGATGAACATCCGTAACTTCGGAATGAAGTCAGTTGATGAAGTACGCGACAAGCTAACTTCAATGGGACTACGTTTCCGTGATTCAGTACCAGGTTTTGATGCTGCATATTTCAGCGCAAACTTCGATGAGGATGACCAGGCTTAGTCCTGGCTCTAGATAAGTAATAGGAGAAACAAATGCCACGTCCAACTAAAGGCCCTCGCCTCGGAGGCGGTCCTGCTCACGAACGTTTGATGCTAAACAACTTGGCTTCATCACTGTTCACACACAAGGCGATCACTACTACTCAGACCAAGGCAAAGCGTATGCAGCCTGTTGCTGAGAAGCTAGTATCACTTGCAAAGCGCGGGGACCTGCACGCACGTCGTCAGACAATGGCCGACATCACTGATAAGAACGTTGTTCACGAGCTATTCGCTAACATCGCTCCACTAGTTCAGGACCGTAACGGTGGTTACACAAGAATCACAAAGCTAGGTTTCCGTAAGGGCGACAACGCTCCTATGGCACTTATCGAGCTAGTTCTTGAGCCAGTTGTTGCTAAGCCTGCACGCACTAAGGCAAAGGTAGCTAACGCTGTCAAGGCAACTGCAGCTGCAGTTGTTGCTGAAGAAGTTGTTGAAGAAGTAGCAGCTGAAGAAGTTGTAGCGGAAGCTGCAGTTGAAGAAGTTGTAGCAGAAGCTCCAGCTGCGGCTGAAGAGGCTCCAGCAGAAGCTCCAGTTGAAGAAGTTGTTGAAGCAGCAGCTGAAGAAGCTGAAGTTGCAGAAGCAGCAGCTGAGGCTCCTGAGGCTGACGAAGCTAAGTAATCATTCAAAAACAAAGACTCATGAATCAAGCCGTTGACCAATTGGTTGACGGCTTGATTCGTTATCGGCTTGATCTTGCCTACGATGGCACAGATTTCGCTGGTTGGGCGAAGCAGCCAAAACTAAGAACAGTTCATGGCGAACTCTTGAAGGCTCTGATTACTATCTTTGGGCCAACTAAGAATGACTTTTCACTCAGAGTTGCCGGAAGAACCGACGCTGGAGTTCATGCGGAACACCAGGTTGTTCACTTAGATCTAACTCCAGATCAAATCAAGAGACTTGGTCGTTCAAACGATCTAAAGATGAAGTTGAACGCTATTTTGCCAACGGATATCAGAGTCAGCAAAGCTGCGGTTGCCCCTAAGCATTTCCATGCTAGATATGGGGCTACCCACCGCAAATATCGCTACACAATCGCTGATGCGACCAGTGGCTGGAATCCGTTGCGGGCCAGATTCAACCTTTGGATCAAATATCCTCTGGATTTAGAGGCTATGCAGGAAGCGAGTAAAGAGTTCCTTGGACTTCATGATTTTGCTGCTTTCAGTAAGCCAATGCCTCACGGAACGACAATTAGGCTCTTGAGGTCAATTTCGGTCAAAAGAAACAAGGCTTTAGGGGGAGTAGTCGAAATTGAGCTCCTAGCCGATGCTTTTGCCCACAATATGGTCAGATCTATCGTTGGTGCCCTAATCAAGGCTGGGGCTGGCCGGACAACAGCTGCCGACATAGCTAAAGCCCTCAAATCTAAGTCCAGAGTCGGGCATAACTACAAGGTTGTTACCCCTGAGGGGCTAAGCCTGATTGAGGTTGGATATCCAGCCAATAAGGACCTGGAAGCCCAAGTCAGAATGACCCAGCACACCAGATCGCTAGAAGATGATTAGCAATATTCCGACAAAACTTCGGGTTGCATATCTATCTAGTTTGGGGCTAAACTTGGCTCTTGGTGCCTGAAACCATTTGGTTTAGCACAAGTTGATGAATTACTAATTCATCGCCAATCCGATAAGAAATAGAAGGCAATTTCGTGCGTACTTATTCACCGAAAGCTCATGAGCTTCAGAACGACTGGCTAGTCATCGACGCCACCGACGTGGTTCTAGGTCGTTTGGCCGCAACTGCAGCTGCGTTACTTCGCGGCAAGCACAAGGCTACTTTTGCTCCACACATGGACAACGGAGACTTCGTTGTAATCATCAACGCAGAAAAGGTCGCACTTACCGGATCTAAGTTGCAGAAGAAGAATGCATACCGTCACTCTGGTTACCCAGGTGGTCTAACTGCAACTACTTATGCAGAACTTTTGGAGAAGTCACCAGAGCGTGCAGTAGAGAAGGCAATCCGCGGAATGCTTCCTAAGAACACTCTTGGTCGTGACCAGCTTTCAAAGCTTAAGGTTTATCGCGGTGCAGAGCACCCACACGTAGCACAGGCTCCAAAGCCTTACACAATTGGTCAGGTAGCGCAGTAAGCGCTTAGAAGGAAAGACAACTAATGCCAACTAAGAAAGCTGAAGCTGCAGAAACTGCTGCACCAGAGAGCTACACCACAGAGACTCCAGCAGTTGCTGAAGTAAAGACTGCAAAGTCACGTGGTCCACTTACTGTTCCAGGTGCAGGTCTAGGTCGCCGTAAGGAAGCCGTTGCACGTGTTCGCATTAAGCCAGGTACCGGAGTTATCAAGGTAAACGGTCGCGACTTGGCCGAATACTTCCCAAACAAGTTGCACCAGCAACTAGTTACAGACCCATTCAAGGTTCTTGGTCTAACTGACTCTTACGATGTAACAGCACGTATCCAGGGTGGTGGCGTTGCTGGTCAAGCAGGTGCACTTCGTCTAGGTATTGCTCGTTCACTAAACGAGATCGACCGCGACAACAACCGTCCAGCTCTAAAGAAGGCTGGATTCCTAAGCCGTGACGCACGTGTTATCGAGCGTAAGAAGGCTGGTCTTAAGAAGGCACGTAAGGCGTCTCAGTTCTCTAAGCGTTAAGTCGCTTCGAGCAACTGCTCGTTTATTCTTAAACCATGGCTCGCCTATTTGGTACCGATGGTGTTCGTGGAGTTGCTAATCGCGATCTCACAGTTTCCCTCGCAATCTCATTAGCTCAAGCAGCCGCATCTGTATTAGGTGAAAAAGCACGAGTAGATGGCAGAAGACCAATCGCAGTCATCGGACGCGATCCAAGAATCTCAGGTGAATACTTAGCTGCTGCCGTTGCTGCTGGATTAGCTTCTTCAGGTGTTGATGTATTCGATGCAGGAGTTGTTCCAACTCCAGCAACAGCTTTTCTAACTGCTGACATCCAAGCTGATTTCGGTGTGATGATTTCTGCTTCACATAACCCAGCTCCAGATAATGGAATTAAGTTCTTTGCATTTGGTGGACACAAACTTGCTGATGAAGTTGAAGACCAAATTGAAGCTGAGCTTTCTAATCCACCGCTAACACCTATCGGTGGTGGCGTAGGTAGAGTTCAAAGATTTGCTGATGCTGAAGACAGATACATTGTTCACCTACTAGGTGCAATCTCTAACTCACTGCAGGGACTAAAGATTGTTATTGACTGTGCTCATGGTGCAGCCTCTGCTATCTCTCCTCAGGTATTTGCTGATTCAGGAGCAGAAGTAATTGTTATTGGTAATGATCCTGATGGGCTAAACATCAACTCAGGTTTTGGTTCAACCAGCATGAGTGCTCTTCAAGCAGCAGTGCTTGAGCACGGTGCTGACATGGGCTTTGCTCACGATGGCGATGCCGATAGAGCCTTAGCTGTTGATGCAACCGGAGCCATTGTTGATGGAGATCAACTAATGGCAATCCTTGCTTTGTCTCTTAAGGCAAAAGGTGAACTAGCTCGCAACACATTGGTTGCAACGGTCATGAGCAACCTAGGTCTTCGCATTGCCATGAAAGATGCTGGCATTGAAATGATTGAAACCAAGGTTGGCGACAGGTATGTTTTGGAGCAGATCCGTGATGGTGGCTTCACTCTAGGTGGAGAACAATCGGGACACATCATCTTTAGTCGCTTTGCGACCACCGGTGATGGAATCCTAACTGGATTGATGATTGCTTCTGAAGTAAAGAGAACTGGAAAGAGCTTGCAAGAGCTGGCAGCTCAGATGACCACCTATCCTCAGGTGCTAATCAACATCAAGGGTGTCGATAAGAGCAGAGTTGATTCAGATCAAGGACTGCAAGAGATTGTTAGAGAAGCAGAAGCAGAGCTAGGTGACACAGGACGCGTATTGCTTAGAGCTTCTGGAACAGAGAACTTAGTAAGAGTCATGGTTGAAGCCGCAGACGAAGGAACAGCTCATTCCTGGGCCGACCGTATTTCACGTGTTGTTGAAAAGAACCTAGCTATCTAAGTTAGATCTTTCTAAGCAGAACTCTTTCGACTCTGTGCTTAGGACCTTTTTGCAAAACTAATGTCGCTCTGGATTTAGTAGAGATTATGTTTTCCATCAGGTTGGGTAAGTTGATGGTTCGCCAAATTTCCTTAGCTCTGTCTAGAGCAATGTCCTCATCAATCTCTGCATAGCGGTGGAAGTATGAAGCAGGATCTCTAAAGGCAGATTCTCTAAGGGCTTGGAATCTATCTAAGTACCAAGACTCTATTTCTTCAGTTGGTGCATCAACATAAATCTTGAAATCAAAGTAATCGCTAAGGGCAACTTCTTGTCCCAGCGCTGGTGGCTGCAAAACATTTAGACCTTCAATAATCACAACATCCGGAGATGAAACTAAAACGTGTTCGCCTGGAACGATGTCGTAGGTTAGGTGAGAGTAAAGAGGCGCTGATACTTCTGATTGCCCTGATTTGATGTCTGCCACAAACTTCAGTAAAGCTAAACGATCGTAAGACTCAGGGAATCCTTTTCTTTCCATCAGCCCACGTTGTTCTAAAACGGAGTTCGGGTGAAGGAACCCATCTGTTGTCACAAGAGCAACTGTTGGTGTTGATGGCCATCTACTAAGTAGTTCTTTTAGAAGTCTTGAAACGGTTGACTTCCCGACTGCTACAGATCCAGCAACACCGATGATGAATGGGATTCTCTTGTTTGTTCTATTTAGGAAGGAATCCGATGCTGCGTGAAGGTCCTGAGCTTGGGTCACATAAAGATTGAGTAATTGGCTAAGGGGCAGATAGATGTCTGAAACCTCAGCCATATCTAGGAAATCACCCAAACCCCTGATCTTTTCAATTTCTGACTCAGTCAGAGGGGAAGTTGAGGTTTTGGCTAATTCAGACCATTGACTGCGGGAAATCTCATCAAAAGGGGAAACTGGTGCCCCGTCTGCTGAGGTATCAAGGGGTAAGCCAGTCACATAAGCCATTCTGCCTTAAACTAGAGGCATGTGTGGAATAGTCGGCTATGTGGGGCCTAAGTCAACCGTTGGTGTCCTTCTAGGCGGCCTAAAGCGTCTTGAATACCGTGGCTATGACAGTGCCGGTGTTTCAGTAATCAATGCAGCGGGAGTTCTAGAAACCCGTAAAAAAGCGGGCAAGCTAGGCATTTTGGTGGAAGACATCGAAAACCACCCGATTGCCGAATCACACATAGGTATTGGACACACTCGCTGGGCTACCCATGGTGCCCCGACCGATGGCAATGCCCATCCTCACCTAGGTGGAGCTAGCCACAAGTTGAGCTTGATCCACAACGGAATTATTGAGAATTTCTCAGAACTAAAAGCAGAACTTTTAGCCCAGGGCGTCCACTTCTCGAGTGAGACAGACTCTGAGGTAGCAGCCCAGCTAGTTGCCGCTGAGTATGACAAGACTGGCAACCTAGTTGAAAGCTTTAGAACAGTAGTCAGAAGACTGCATGGAGCTTTCACCATTCTGGTTATTCACGAGGATGAGCCAGGTCTAGTCCTTGCTGCTAGACGAAATGCCCCGCTGGTTATTGGTTTGGGCGAAGACGAGAACTTCTTAGGAAGCGACGTAGCAGCATTCGTTGAACACACCAAGAGAGCCATTGCTGTTGGCCAGGATGAGATTGTAATTCTCAAAGCAGGCAGCGTTGAAATTGAAACTTTCTCAGGGGAAAAGGTTACTCACGAAGAATTCACAGTTGATTGGGATGCCAGTGCTGCAAGCAAAGGCGGCTGGTCTTCATTCATGGCTAAAGAGATTGCCGATCAACCTCAGGCTGTTGGTGACACTTTGATGGCAAGACTTTCAAGCGATGGAGTAGTTAGGCTCACCGAACTCGACAGAATTGTCGATCTAATTCCAAACATTGACCGCATCATTATGGTTGCTTGCGGAACTGCTGCTTATGCATCTGAAGTTGGCAAGTACGCAATTGAGAGCTGGGCAAAGATTCCAGTTAGCGTTGAGCTTTCTCACGAGTTTAGATATCGTCAGCCTATTCTGACTAAGAACACATTGGTTGTTGCTGTTAGCCAATCAGGTGAAACCATGGACACCCTGATGGCTACTCGTTATGCCAAAGAAGCTGGGGCAAACGTTATCTCTATTTGCAATACTCAAGGTGCAACATTGGCTAGAGAAGCAGATGCCGTTATCTACACACACGCAGGTCCTGAAGTTGCCGTTGCGTCAACCAAAGCATTCACTGCTCAAATCACAGCTATCTTCCTCCTAGGCCTTCACCTAGCAACAGTTCGTGGAACACAACCTAAAGCAGAACTTGAAGTAATCGGTAGAGAACTACTCAAACTTCCAGGTGACATCGCAGACGTATTAGCTTCTTCAGAATCAACAAGAGTGCTTGCTAAGAAGTTCAGGGATGCCCGAACAGTATTGTTCCTTGGTAGACACGTAGGCTTCCCGATTGCTCTTGAAGGTGCTCTAAAGCTGAAGGAACTTGCTTACATTCACTCTGAAGGCTTTGCAGCTGGAGAGCTGAAGCATGGCCCGATAGCCCTTATCGAAGAGGGTCAGCCAGTGATTGTCATTGTGCCGAGCCCATCTGATCCAGACTCCCTGCATGCCAAAGTGGTTAGCAACATCCAAGAAGTTAGAGCACGCGGAGCCCAGGTCATTGCTATTGCTGAGGTTGGTGACACAGAGGTAGCGAAGTATGCAGCTGAAGTTATCTATGTTCCACTGAGCCATAAGATGCTTGCTCCAATTCTTGATGTCATTCCATTGCAGATCTTCGCAATGGAGCTAGCAGCAGCTAAGGGCTTGGATGTGGATCAACCACGTAATCTTGCCAAGTCGGTAACAGTCGAGTAGTCATGATTGTTGGAATAGGCGTTGACCTGGTTGATGTGGCCCGATTCGAATCTAAACTCTCAGCAACCCCTGCTCTGATTGAAAGAATCTTTACTCCAGAAGAGAGAGAAAGATCTACAGAATCGCTTGCAGGAGTATGGGCATCTAAGGAAGCTCTAGTAAAAGCACTGGGTAATCCGGTTGGACTTAGTTGGCAGGACATGACCGTTACTAAAGATTCTTTGGGTAAGCCACGTTTAGAAATAACCGGTGCAACTAAGGAACGTTCTCAGCAAATGGGAATAGAGTCTTGGCATCTTTCAATTACTCACGATGGTGGCATGGCTTGTGCCTTTGTTATCGCGGAAGGAAACTAATCCATGCGTAAACTAACCATCAATCTCAATCACGTCGCCCACAACCTAGACACCATGCGAAAGCTTGCAAACTCTGCAGGTAAACATGTAAAGGTCATGGGAGTAGTAAAGGCTGATGCCTATGGTCACGGCATGCTTCAGGTTGCTAGAAAGATTGAAGCAGAAGGCGTTGACTACATCGGGGTAGCAGATCTTGCAGAGGCACAAACTCTTAGAGCAGCTGGCATAAAGACCCGCATTCTTGCCTGGCTCCATGACCCTCAAGATGACTTTGTGTCTGCAATCAAGCATGAGATTGATGTTGCAGTTTCTTCAAATGAACAACTACTCAGAGTCAAGAAAGCTGCTCAATCAGCAGGTGTAGTTGCCCAAATCCATATCAAAGTTGATACCGGGTTAAGCCGTAATGGTGTGACCATAGATGAACTCGAAGCATTGCTTACTCAAACCAAAGAAGCAGTTGCTGAAGGTTTAGTAGAGACAGTTGGAATCTTTAGCCACCTATCTTCAACCGGAGTAAAGGAAGACCTTGCTCAAATCGAGAGATTTGAACAAGCACTTGCCTTGGCAGCGGACCTAGGTGTTCAGTTTGAACTTAGACACCTCACCGCTAGCGATGGAACTCTAAGCTACCCACAGGCTCACTACGACATGGTTCGCATTGGTATTGCTCTTTATGGACTCTCTCCATTCAGCGATAACAGAGCCGAAGAGTTTGGTTTGAAGCCAGCAATGACTGCCGAAGCAGCTGTTGTTCAAACTAAGCGAGTTCAAAAAGGCGAAGGTGTTTCCTACGGCTACCTATATAGAACCGAAAAGGAAACAACCCTTGCTCTAGTTCCTATTGGTTACGCAGAGGGACTACCTCGCAATGCTTCTGGTAAAGCTGAGGTTGCTATCAATGGCAACCGATACACAATCCACTCACGTATTGCGATGGACCAGTTTGTTGTTGATGTTGGTGATGCTTCCGTAGCTCCAGGTGATCGGGTAATTATCTTCGGTGAAGGTGGGCCATCGGCTGACGATCTAGCCACTGCCGCGGACACCATCAACTATGAGATTGTCACCCGAATCGGTTCTAGATTCAACAGAGAATTTATCGGCTAGAGAATTGACTCAACAACACCAAATCTTTCAGCAAGTCATCGCAACAAGCGAAGACATGCATGAACTTGGTGTGAAGATAGCAAAGCTACTCAAAGCCGGAGATCTAGGAATTCTTATTGGTCCTCTAGGAGCAGGAAAGACTACTTTGACCCGAGGGGTTGGCGAAGGTCTTGAAGTTGAAGGTAATGTCTCAAGCCCAACATTTGTAGTTGCTAGAACTCATAAGCGTGAAGGCAAGGCTCCATTTGTTCACGTGGATGCATATCGCTTGGGTTCAGCATCAGAGTTAGACGATCTAGATATCCCATTTGCATCCTCAATAGTTTTAGTTGAATGGGGCAAGGGGCTAACAGATGATATTTCTGAACACTGGTTTGAAGTGGAAATCGAAAGAGACACAACAGGTGCCACTGAAGAACGCAAAGTTAAAATAACAGGCTTTGGCGATAGATGGGCAGGTGTTTCAATCTGATGAAATCTGCAGCTGCCTCTACTCGCATGGCCGAGTATTACCTTGCCATTGATACCTCTGCAGGAACAACTGTTGCTGTTCTAAGCATGGGCACTGTTCTTGCTGAATTGAATTACCTTGAGCCAATGACTCATTCTGAACGCATCGGTTCAGCGATTGAGAAGGTCTTGAGCGACTCAGGAATTCAGGCAGCACAGATCTCAACTGTGGTAGCCGGGGTTGGCCCTGGTCCTTTCACAGGTCTCAGAGTTGGGCTTGCTGCCGCTAGATACTTTGCCATCGGAGCTGGTGCTGAACTAGTTGGAGTTTGCTCACTAGATTCAATTGCCTTGGATTACTACTCAGCCAACCCTGACGCAGGAAACCTTCTAGTGACTACCGATGCTAGAAGAAAAGAAGTTTTCTGGGCTACCTACTCAGGTGTTACGGATGGTGTTCCGGTTAGAACCAATGGTCCTTCAGTAAACAAGTTTGATGACATCTCAGAACTCATTGATATCAGTGCTCATGCGACTACTGAACTAGGTGTCAGGGCTGGGGCACTCGGGCAGATTGCTTTCTCACAAGAGCTATCTGGGCAGAAGGCTAGTAGAGACATCACTCCTATTTATCTTCGTGAACCTGATGCGGTTCCTAGCAAGGGTAAGAAGGTGAGTGGCTAATGACTATCGTCATCAAACAGGCAACGCTGCTAGATCTTCCTGAAATCATGAA
>JBJOQP010000010.1:0-19373 GCA_046049845.1 Actinomycetota bacterium | reverse complement strand
AGCAGCACCTAGAACTAGAACTGCTTTACCTTCAAGAGTTCCTAGTTCCTTAGTCAACATGTTTAGAACACGCTGTCTTCTTCGAATGTTAATCTTGTCAATCTCTTTTAGATAAGCAACTGATTCTCCAACACCAAGTTCTTCTGCTCTAGCCATTAGAGCTCTAATGTCTTTAGGCAGACATCCACCACCAAAGCCAACACCGTTACGTAAGAACTTGTTACCAATACGTTCGTCATATCCGATAGCAGTTGCAAGTTGAGATGCATCTGCTCCCGAAACTTCAGCTATTTCAGCCATCGCATTGATGAATGAAATCTTGGTTGCTAGAAAAGCGTTGGCAGCTGACTTAACTAATTCAGCTGTCGCAAGATCAGTAACAATAAATGGAACACCTGCAGAAATCATCGGTGCAAAGACTTCACGAAGTTTCTTCTCCGAGTGTTCACTAGTAACTCCAACTACCAGTCGATCTGGGCTTAGTGAATCCTCAAGTGCTGTTCCTTCTCTTAGGAACTCAGGGTTCCAAGCGAGGTTTGCTTCAAAGCCAGTTAGTTTCTTTAGTTCTTGAGTGAGCAGAGCCGCAGTTCCTACAGGAACTGTTGACTTACCGACTACCACTGCATCTGAAGATAGATATGGTGCTAAATCTCTAATAGCTGAGTGCAGGTAAGAAGTGTCAGCAGCTAGTGAACCTTCTAGTTGTGGTGTCCCCACACAAATAAAGTGAACCTCAGCATCTTTAGAAGATTCATCATGAGAGGTTCTAAAGGAAAGTCGTCCTGAGGCAAGTTGAGTTGCAAGTTCTTCATCAAGCCCAGGTTCAAAGAAACCAGCACGACCTGAATTGAGGCTGTCTACCTTGGTTTGGTTTGGCTCAATACCTATAACGGTGTGACCGATCTTGGACATGGCAACAGCGTGGGTTGCTCCTAGGTAGCCAAGCCCGATAACAGTTACTTTCATTGCCATGAAACCAGTCTAACCGTGCCTATAAATGCGGCACTTAGCCTAAAGAAGCTAACTGTTCTCTGCTCTAAACACAGCCACAATTGCGTTAGCGTGGCCATGACCCATGGCATGGGTTTCCTTGAGGTAATTGACCTGCTCTAGGTGTTTCAGATCTTTGACCTTCTTTAGCTCCTTCATCCAGAAGGCAATAGATTTGCCATACTTTGCCTCAATGGAAGGGAAGTAACTCTTAGGTCCTTTTACTGGTTCAGCCATTCCTAGATTTTAGTGAAGCATCTGTCATTATGAAACCCATGGAAACTTACAAATACCTCAGAAGAGTTCTTTTCACAGGAGCAACTGTTTTTGGCTTTAGTGCCCTGCTACTACTAGCTGCACCATCCTTATTCAATGAACTTCTAGGCATCAGTTCAACACCTGAACTTGATTGGGCTATGAGAATGATCGGGCTCACCCTGGTTGCTCTGGCTGGAAACATGATGAGCGCATCTCTTCGAGGTAAAGATTCAACGGTTAGATTCTCTGCCCAAGTCATGGCAGTATCTGCTTTTGGACTAGGTGTTCTTACCCTGCTAATACCTGTTCAAACACTTACTTGGTTTGACTATGCGTATGCAGCTGTCGGTTTTGGATTTAGCCTTGCCTACCTAGTTGGACTATACAAAGCCCCAAAACTAAATCACAAAGATTAGAGAAGTACTTCTTCACCATCTTTAGGTGCTTTAGATTTCCAACCCAGCTTGGCAACTATCGAATCGCTAAATGATTCAGCAACTCCTGCTTCACCGTGAACTACAAATACCTGACCTGGTTCCTCTGAAGAAGATCGCAGCCATTCAATGAGCTCGTTTGAATCAGCGTGAACAGAGAACTCAGCAATCTGCTCGATTCGAGCTCTAACTGGAACTAGTTCACCGTGCATCTTTACCTGCTCCGCTCCATCAACTAAAGAGCGGCCTCTAGTGCCAATGGCTTGGTAGCCGACAAATAGAACTGTGTGTTTAGAGTTCGGCAGCATTTGTCTTAGGTGATGAACAACTCGACCACCGGCTCCCATACCTGATGCAGAAATAATGATGCAAGGTTCATTCGGGTCATTAACAGTCTTTGACTGTTCAACTGTTTCTAACTCAACCAGTGAACCGGGGTCAAAGGGATCTCGACCAGCCCACTCTTTGCGGACATCTTCACGTATCTCTGAAGAACCTTCGTTGATTGCCTCACGGTAATAGTTGAGTGCTTTCAATGCCATTGGAGAGTCAGCGAACACAGGAACTCTTCTGATCTTCCCCGCTTCCATGAGCTCTCTAATTCTTACGAGAATGATCTCAGTTCTATCAACTGCAAAAGCAGGGATTAGAACTGAGCCACCGCCGTCGATTGTTTCATTGATAGCAGTTTCAAAATCAGTAGAGGAGGCAACATGCTCACGGTCACCGTAGGTTGACTCAGTGATTAGTGCATCAAATCTTCCAGCAACAATCTTGTCTGGATTCACTAGTAGCGGATGCTCTTCACGTCCTAAATCTCCTGAGAACATCAACCTCTTACCGAAGAATTCAATCTCCAGTGTTGCTGCTCCGAGGATGTGACCTGATGGATGGAAAGTGACGAAAGTCTGCTCAGCAACCTGTATTTTTTGGTTGAACTCTTCTTCTTGGAATCTCTGAATAGCCTTCTCAGCATCGTCTTCGTCGTAGAGAGGCTTAGGCGGGTTGTGTCTACTGAAACCTTTTTTAGCTGCGTACTTTGCGTCTTCAGTTTGGATACGAGCAGAATCCCTAAGAATCACAGCAGCTAGCTTGGCAGTGAACTTCGTTGAATGGATCTTGCCCTTATAACCCTGCTCGATCAGCTTTGGGATATAGCCGCAGTGATCTAGGTGTGCATGGGTCAGTAACACAGCACTGATCTTTGCTGCATCTATAGCAAGCGGGGCCCAGTTCCTCAGTCTCAGTTCTTTGAGTCCCTGAAAGAGCCCGCAGTCAACCATTACGTGGGTCTCCCCGCAGCTCAATAGGAATCTAGAGCCTGTAACTGTTCCAGCTGCTCCAAGAAAGGTGATTGTTGGTTGTTCCCCGATAGTTGTCATGACTGAAGTCTATGGCTCATTGAGTGGGACAATCTAAACATGGTCAATCTGCTCAAGCGTTACTGGTTCCTGTTGCTTGCTCTTGCAAGTTCAACAGCCGGAATTGCCTTGAACTTCAACTCTCCTGATTTGACAAACATAGCCTGGTCCTTTGGCGCAGCTCTTGGTTTGATTCTTAGCGTTCGCTGGCTGATATCCGCCATCAAGGAGAAGGCTCTGGGCAGCGATGTTCTAGCCGTGCTAGCGATTATCGCAACAGGGCTTACCAACGAATGGTTCGCTGCCTCTTTGATTTCTCTAATGCTCGCTAGTGGTAGAGCACTAGAACTCTGGGCTCAGGGCAAGGCAAGTAGACATCTAGATGAGCTAATGAAACGTGCTCCAGCGTTTGCTCATGTTGTTGCTAGTTCTGGCGAAGTAACAGACATCGCTATTAGTGAAGTAGTTGTGAAGACAAGAGTTCTTGTTCGATCAGGTGAAGTTGTTCCAATAGATGGACTTCTAGAAGAAGCTGGTTTATTTGATGAGTCAGCACTGACCGGTGAATCACTTCCTGTTTGGCGAGAAGCAAATACTTCTGTTAGTTCAGGTGTAGTAAATAGCGGTAATGCTGTTGTGATTATCGCAACAGCAACAGCAGCGACAAGTACATATGCAAATCTGATTCAACTTGTTGCTAGCGCTAAAGATCAGGCATCAAAAGGTGTCCGTCTTGCAAATGTTTGGGCAGCTCGATTCGTACCACTGGCATTACTAATTGCCCTCGGCACATACCTAATAACTCAAGATATAAAGCAAGCGGTTGCTGTGTTAGTTGCTGCCACTCCATGTCCTCTAATCCTTGCTGTTCCTGTTGCACTAGTTGCGGGTATTTCAAGAGCAGCTCAAGTTGGTGTAATCATCAAAGAAGGTTCAGCTATCGAGCAACTCGCTCAAGTTGAAGTTGTTCTTCTAGATAAAACAGGAACTCTGACTGAGGGTGGGCCAAGAATTACAAATCAGGTTTTTGCTGAAGGCAGTGACCCTAAACAGGTACTAACCCTTGCAGCATCACTTGAACAAACCAGTGCAAACATTGTTGCAAGAGCAATGGTTGCTGAAGCAAAACTTTTGAATTTGCAATTGAGTTTGGCAACAGAAGTCACTGAGATTCATGGGCATGGTCTAAGTGGCATAGTTTCCGGACACAAAGTAAAAGTCGGTCAACCTTCTATCCCTTTAGAGCCTTGGGCAAAACTCACAAACGCTCTTCTAGTCGAAATAGAAATTGATGGCAAAGTAGTTGGCTACCTAGGTTTAGATGATCCCCTACGAGAGGAATCACTTGAAACGGTCAACCATCTAAAAGCTCTTGGGGTAAAGCGAGTGCTGATGGTCTCTGGTGACAGAAAAGAAACTGTAGAAAACATTGCCAACCAACTTGGGGTAACAGAGTTTTTTGCCGAGTGTTCCCCTACTCAAAAACTAGGAATTCTAAAGACTGAGAAAGAAGCGGCCAAGGGAACCGTTCTGGTGGTCGGAGATGGAATCAACGATGCGCCAGCGCTAGCGGCAGCTGATGTTGGAATAGCAATGGGAGCTAAAGGAACAACGGCAGCAAGCCAAGCAGCATCCGTAGTGATAGTTGAAGACTCTATTCGCCGCATCGCCAATGCCATAGACATCTCTCAAATTGCACGAACCAGAGCCTTGCAGGCAAGCACCATTGGAATGTCTCTAGCCATTGTTGCAATGCTGTCGGCTGCTTTGGGATACCTGAATCCATCTCAAGCAGCCTTGGTGCAAGAGCTGATTGATGCAGCCTCGATTACCTGGGCTTTAGTTGGCAGAAAGCCTAAGGTCTAGTTCGTTACAAACAAGACGTTTGGGTTGTAGTTTCTAACCTTCACTGACTTTGGACTACCCCTTCTCATCCACTGATGTGGCAAGCCAGTAATTGCGCTGACCCTGATCGAGTGGGAGGCGTATTTGAAAGTGGACTGCACGTTTTCTAACGGAGTATTTGACTCAGTGCGATTCTTTACTCGTTGGGTAAAAAGAACATTCCCGTTGATATCTAGGTATTCAACAAGTGTTGAATCTGCTTCTTGATTTGGCTTTATTAGGCAACCAACTGAAGTCTTTTGGTTTGAGATAGCGCAATCAGAATACTCAGGAGCAGCTAAATCTTTTATAGCGACAACAATCGGGTCGCTAGGTTCGCTCCAAACTTCTCCCCACGTGTCATTGATTACCTGCATGATTCGGTAGCTAAATGTCTTACCGTTTACGTCTTCATTTGGTTGCATGCCTAAAACGATTCTTTGCCCTGCCGCTATTCGAGTAACAGCTCCGTCAGATCTGTAAATTCTCCACTGGTCAGTAGGTTGAGCATTAGGCACATCAAATTCAACAGAAAAGATGTCATTAGATTTGACGGTGATTCCGGTCGGCTTAGGTGGTGTTGGCGATAGCAATCGATATGGCAGTGTGTCACTCTCAATTATCGAATTACCTGCGCAATCATCTCCGGTCTTTGCGACGACTGAGAATGAAGATGGCTGCGAAGACTTGCCTTTGATGTTGGCGAAAGAATCAGTGGTACAGGAATAGTCACCACTAGGAAGATACCTATAGTAATAGCTTCTTGCTAACGGCACATCTTCCCATTCAAAAAGAATCTCATCAGAAGAAATGTACGTGGTTGTGACTTGAAGAAGAATTTGTTCGGGATCCACGTTGGCGACGAAGACATCGGTGCCTGCACCTAGTTGTGAGTATTTGTTTAGTAGGCGAAACGAGCCTCTTATAGGTGAGCTATAGCTATTCAGTGGGCACTTGAACGAGTAAATCTTCGTTGTATCAGGCGGAGATGGCGAGTATCCCGAGCAAGGTAACCGTTCACCGTTTTCATATTCAAAGATGCCAGAAACTTGACTGAATACTGTTTGTAGTTGATCAAGTTCAGGTGTTAGGTCTGTGGTGGTCAACCAAAGTTCACCGAACCTAGCCGATGATTCGGTGACTACGGGAGCAGATGGTTTAGCAAGGTTCTGCATCACAAGAAGGTTTGGCTCTGATGAAATGCCTGCCCTCATGATTTGGAAGGAATAGCTCTGGGAGTGGCCAACTTCCATTGTGTATCCACTGGTCGCATTGGACCGAACAAGTTTGTTATTGACATAAAGATCAGCTGTTCCGCCAGCCCAACTGGCTGTTATGTCTGTTCCGACTCGTACCAGTTCAGGTTTAGGTAGAACATTTCCCAAAGTAATTTGCTGAGTGAGTTTCACCGCGTCTAAGGCGTTGACGATTCCAGCTCCAGTGAAATACTCCTGTGGAAAGTCATTATCAACTTCATTGTTGCAAGACCAAGTGTTAGTTAGGTCTGATTTTGTACACGCATCCCAAACCTTGGGTTTCTTTGCCAAGGCTGGTGAAGTGGTGCTTTGCAGGATGGCCTGTACTTCTGGCGGGGTAAGGTCTGGATTGATGCTTAGAACCAATGCCGCTACTCCAGCAATTAGTGGAGTGGATGCAGAAGTTCCACCAAAACCGTTAGTTGGACCAATTGGATCGTAGGTGACGTTGTTCACACCAGGAGCCATAAGATCAAGGTTTGGACCCCAACTCGAAAATGATGCACGCCCTTTAGTCTGATCAGTTGCACCAGCTGAAATGAGTCCTGGGATTGTGTAGGAAGCGGAGTACTGCTCCGAGATAACTCCTTGCTTGCAGAATCTATTCATCCCCCATGAAGCGTTTGTTTGGCAACCATTGTTTCCTGCTGCCGAAACTACAACTACTCCTTTGCTAACCGCGATTGAGATCGCGGCATTCATCATGGAATCTGCTGGTCCTCCAAAACTCATGCTGATTACTTGAGCACCTTGTTCAACCGCCCAGACAAGAGCTTTGCGAGCAGCCACTGAGTCGCACGAACTCAAGAAGCAAACGCGTGCAACTATTAGTTGAACATCAGGCGCGACTCCTCTTAATCCAGTTGCCGCATCGTATTCACTCGAAATAACACCCGCGGTCTGAGTGCCATGATCAGGTAACGGCGGTTGGGAAGGCAAGAAGTCTTTGTATGCAACCAATTTCGTGTTTATGCCAGGAGTGTTTAGAGCAATTCCAGAATCTAGAACCGCTACTTTTACTCCAGCTCCTCTAATTCCAAGTTCTGCAACTTTATCTATCTTTATCTCTTTGGTGCTCCACTCATTGTGCTCAGCAAGAGTTCCATATTCAGGAAGATAGAAGTTTTCTTCCGCTGTGGCTATTGATGCCATCGAGCCAGATAGTGATGCACCAATAAGTAGCGTGACTAGCCAGGGCTTCGTTCTCATGCTTCACTTCTGGCAACCAGGGTCGCCACCATGGTTTTTGCAGCTAAGACCATCACATCTAGGTCCATGGTGAACAGGCCAGGAAAATCATCCGCTTGTTCGCTCATTAGAGGAACATGAACAAATCCAGATTGGATGTTTGTACTGCTCAATGCATTTTGTAGTTCATAGAAGATGTGATTACAGACAAATGCTCCTGCGGTTAGAGATAGTGATGCAGGTATCCCTTCAGCTTTGAGTGCTGAAACCAATTCCTTTACAGGCAAAGTGCTTTCGTAGGCTGTTGGAGTTCCTTGGTGAATAGGCTGATCTATCCTGATGTGCCCTTTGTTATCAGCAAGGTTTGCATCATTTAGATTCACAGCAAAACGCTCAGGGGTGATGTTTATTCTGCCTTCAGCCTGCCCGAAGCTAATCACCACATCTGGATTATGTTCTTGAACTAAAGCAAGTAGATTACTGGCAGCTTCACCATAAACAACAGGCAATACCGCAGTGATGATATGTGCACCTTCAACTGCATCAGGTTCAATTCGAAGAACCAACTGCTCGCTTGGATTCAGTCGAGCATTGTTGAAAGGCTCGAAACCAGTGAGCAATACCTTGAGCATGCCCCTAATTCTAACTATCTATAACACTTTCGCATCAGGTGCATTTCTAAAGGGTTCTCAAATGGTTAGCCTCGTTAGGCTTACCAAATGCTAAAAACATCTATGACTCTCGGCTTTATTCGTCTCGCTATGGCGTTAGCCCTATTTGGCAGTATCTTCTGGCAGATCACTGACCGCGTTGCACACAACCTATTCCGCCCAACCGAGTACTTCACTTTCTTCACCATTACTTCTTGTCTACTGACAGGTCTTGCTCTGACCATTGGTGGTCTGAGGATTCTACGTAACCAATCTGAGACCAGATTCCTGACCCTATTCCGCCTCACCATGGCAGCTTCAATGGTGATTGTTGGCGTAATCTATAACGCTCTTCTAACTGGCTCAGTCGATGAAAGAGACATTGGCTATGACTGGCCAGTCCTACCAAACCTCGTCTTGCACACCTACATGCCTATCTTGGTCTTCCTAGAGTGGCTAGTTGCCAGAACCGCTGTTCCATTGAAGCTAAAGTCAGTTTTCTGGGTGCTTGTCTATCCACTTACCTGGTTGGCTTTCGCCATCGTCCGCGGGCTCATTACAAACTGGTACCCATACTGGTTCCTGAACCCTAATGAAGACGGCGGTATTCCTCAGATGCTCCAGTGGATTCTGACAATCGCGGCATTCTTTGTGGTCTTGGCAGTTACGTTGATGCCGGCTCAGAAGGCTCTTGCCAAAATCGGTAAGTAGCACTTTCTCGCTGGCTTAGCCTTGTTACATGATCAACTTCTCAGACCCAGCATTTGTTGAAAACCCATACCCGGCTCTAAAAGAGCTAAGGCAAGTTGGCAAACCTGTTTGGCATGAAGAAGTAGGGATGTTCCTAGCCGCCAGACACGTTGATGCGAATGCAGTTCTAAGAACAAAAACTCTAGGCAGAATCTTCACCCCTAAAGAGCCTGAGAGTCAGTGGAATGAATTCAACTGGCTGCACTCGGATAGCCTCTTGGATTCAGAACCTCCAAAGCACACCAGACTTAGATCTTTAGTTGGCAAAGCTTTCTCACGTTCAAGAATCGAAGCTCTTCGACCAGAGGTCGAAAGAATTGCAAACCTCTTGCTTGATGAGGCAGAGAACAAGCTCTCAACTAACGGACACTTCGACCTAATCGCTGACTACGCAGAGCCATTGCCTGTGAAGGTTATTGCTGCATTGCTAGGTTTCCCAGATGAGGATGAGCACCTACTGCGTCCTTGGTCTCAGTCGATAGTAAAGATGTATGAAGTCAATCCATCTCTAGAGGCTCAAGCAGAAGCTCAACAAGCCGCTCACGAGTTTGCCGAATACGTCCGAGACTTGATGAACAAACGCAAAGCGCAACCAAGTTCAGATCTAATCAGTGAGCTAGCAACTGTTGAAGAAGCAGGCGAGAAGCTCAATGCCCAGGAACTAATCGCTACCTGTGTGCTGCTACTCAATGCAGGTCACGAGGCAAGTGTTAATGGCTTTGGTAATGGCATGGTGGCTACCTTCGAAAGAGAAGACCAGCTAGAACTGCTTCGCAAGAACCCGAGGGCCATTGCAGATACCGCTATCGAGGAATTCCTTCGCTTTGATGCACCTC
The DNA here is from genome assembly GCA_046049845.1 of Actinomycetota bacterium. Classification (GTDB taxonomy): domain Bacteria; phylum Actinomycetota; class Actinomycetes; order Actinomycetales; family Microbacteriaceae; genus Rhodoluna. The sequence goes on along the minus strand of JBJOQP010000010.1, from coordinate 9,766 downwards.
TTCACCTATTTGAAAGAACAGCAACTGCCGATACTGAGATCGGCGGCGTATTAGTCAAGACCGGTCAGAAGATTGCATCTCTACTTGGTTCGGCTAACCGAGATGAAACAGTCTTCGATAGAGCAGATGAGCTTGACCTCACCAGGGAACAGAACCCACACATAGGCTTTGGGGCAGGTATTCACTTCTGCTTGGGGGCTCCTTTATCGAGAATTGAGATGAGTGCCTCACTTCCCCTCCTTTTTGAGCGTTTTCCAGCTCTTTCCCTAAAAGAAACGCCAAAAAGACGCCCTACTTTCGTGCTGAGAGGCTACGAAAGCATCCTTGTGGCCTAGAAACTAGCGGATTTTCAGGGGTAAATAGTCTGAGTTTTACCTGTATAACGAATAGGTAAACACGACTCAAAAGGCGTATTTGAAAATTATTTGCGGGAGTAGCCTTGTAAAAGCACCAAAGTCGGGCTCAATTTTTTGCCCGATTAACTTATCGAAAGGCAATAAAAAATGGGAGAAATTGGAGTACTTTCCTTCTCACTAACTGGCTATGAATTTAGCGCAGTGTACAACGTGCTTTCACTTGGTCTAGCAAGCATGCTATTCACCTCGCTATTCCTCTGGGTAGCAAGAGACCGCGTACTACCTAAGTACCGCATGGCAGTTATGGTTTCAGCAACAGTAACTTCAATTGCTGCTTACCACTACTTCCGTATGTTCGATTCATTCAACCACGGTTACGGAATCAACGAAGCTAGCAAGGCAGCAGCAGCAGCTGGTGCAAACATGCTTGACTTCGGTGGTGCTAACTACAACGTTGGTTACCGTTACATCGACTGGTTCCTAACTGTTCCACTACTTCTAGTAGAACTAGTTGCAGTTCTTGGTCTTGCAAAGGCTGTTCAGTCTTCACTTCTAAAGCGTCTAGTTCCTGCAGCTGCAGCAATGATCGCTCTAGGTTACCCAGGTGACGCAAAGATCAACATCATGGACCTACACCCAAGCGTTTGGGGTCTTCTATCAACAATCCCATTCCTATACATCATGTATGTACTATGGATCGAATTGAAGAAGAGCCTAGACTCACAGTCAGCTAAGGTACGCAGTCTGTTCCAGACACTACGCGTTCTTCTTCTAGCTACCTGGGGTGTCTACCCAATCACCTTCATCCTTGCGATGAACAGCACTGGTGCTCCAACAGCATCAGAGGTTGTAGCTCGCGAAATCGGATACAGCATTGCTGACATCCTTGCTAAGTGTCTATTCGGTCTATTGATCTTCGCAATCGCGAGAATCAAGTCTGCTGAAGAGAGCAAAGAGCACGCAGCAGCAGAAGGTCACTAGTTATAACTAGTTCCTAAAACTTTAGGAGCCACCCGAAAGGGTGGCTCCTTTTGTTTTAACTTAGTTTTTGATTAGTTGGCTAGAAGATCCTGAACGCTTGGGAACTCTACGTTGACTCCAACCAAGGCACAGCGAACGCCGATTTGTGTTGCTGCGGTAGTTAGATCTCCAGCACCAATAGGGTCTGCCTTCAAAGCTTCAGTGGCTTTGTTGAGCAGCTCTTGAAAGTCTTCTGGGGCTGAGGATGTGACATCGGTTTCGATTCTCGAAGCCAGCGCTTGGACATCAAATCCGCCTGTTGCGAGAGCCTCTACCTTGTCAGTGAATACGGCACTAAGTGCCTCACAAGGAGCTGCGTCTGCCTCTGATGGCAATGAAAATGAACATCCGGAAAGTACTAGGGTGCTGGTTGCAATTACTGCTGCTAGGCCAAGTTTCTTCATTGAAAGCTCTCTGTTGTGAGGGGAAGGATTGCTTTTAGGTTACAGAAACTTGATGCTGTTAGAGAGCAATAGGGACAGACTCTCAAGGAACTTTAAGGTTTTAGTAGCTCAGAGTAATCTCTGTGCCCATAGCCTGTTTGACCATAGGAATAACCTCAGTGGCGTAGAGCTTGATTGACTTCAGCATCTGAGACTGAGGCATAGCTCCAGTTGAGTACTTTAGGTCAAAGCGGTTAGCTCCAGTTGACTTCAGAGCATGAATAATCTTGTTCGCAACTGTCTCAGGGGAACCTACATATAGTGAACCGTGCTTAACTTCGTTGTCGAAGTGATCGTAGGTCATTGGTCCCCAACCTCTTTCCTGACCGATACGTCCGAAAGATGCGTTGTATTGAGGCCACATCTCTTTAGCTGCTTGTTCATCTGAATCAGAGATGTGACCAGGTGAGTGAATACCGATAGGTAGTTGAGGTTGGTTGAATCTCATTAGTGACTCTCTATAGAGTCCAGCGAATGGAGCAAATCTTTCTGGATCGCCACCAATGATTGCTAAAGCTAAAGTCGCTCCGTGCTTAGCCGCTCTGATGACGCTGTGTGGAGATCCGCCAACACCTACACGCAAAGGGATTGCTCCTCTTTCAGTCTTTGGATAAACCTCTTGATTGGTAAGTGAAGCTCTTGTCTCACCTGACCAAGTCACAGCTTTTTCTTTTAGCAGTTCAACAAGTAGATCAAGTCTTTCTTCAAATAGTTGTTCGTAGTCTGACAAAGCGAACCCGAATAGTGGGAAGCTCTCTGTGAAAGAACCTCTACCTGCTGTGATTTCTGCTCGTCCGTTTGAAAGTGCATCGATAGTTGCAAAGCGTTGATAGACGCGAACTGGATCTTCGCTTGAAAGTACTGTCACGCCTGAACCGAGTTTGATTCGCTCTGTCACAGTTGCAATACCAGCAAGAACTGTGTCTGGTGCTGAGACTGCAAAATCATTGCGGTGATGTTCACCTACGTTGAAGTGGTCGATACCTAACTCATCAGCCAAGATAGCTTGATCAACGATGTCTCTAATTGATTGAGCTGGTGTGATTGGGTTTCCATTGTCGTCAGAACCAACATCACCAAAAGTATCTAGGCCAAATTCAATAGGGAGTTTTTCAGTCATAACTCAACTTTAGACAACTAAATCTGAATGTGAAAACGTAAGGGCCAATTACTCGGCAGCAGCAAGCTGACCGCAGGCTCCATCAATTTCTTTGCCTCGGGTGTCACGCAGGGTCGCTGTGATTCCTGCCTTCTCCAAGGTGTTCAAGAAGATTCTTGTAGCTTCAGGTGTTGAAGCAGTCCAGATAGATCCGGGTGTTGGGTTTAGTGGAATTGGATTGACGTGAACCCAGCCCTTGCCTCTGGCATTTAGTTTCTGAGCTAGTAGTTCTGCTCGCCACTGGTGGTCGTTCATGTCTTTGATGAGCGCATACTCAATGGAAACTCTTCTACCTGTTTCATCAAAGTATGCTCTTGCAGCATCAAGGGCTTCATCGACCTTCCACCTTGAGTTCACTGGAATGAGTTCATCTCTAAGCTCATCATCTGGAGCATGTAGGGATAGAGCAAAGGTAACTGGAACATCTTCCTTAGTTAGTTTCTCAATAGCTGGTACTAACCCAACTGTTGAAACAGTGATGTTTCGAGCAGACATTCCTAAGCCTTCAGGCTGAGGCTTGACCATGGTTCTTACGGCTGTCATGACCCTGTTGTAGTTGGCTAAAGGCTCACCCATGCCCATAAACACAATGTTGCCAACTCGTTCCTCATGCTCAGTAGCCTTGCGGCCACCCAAGCCTCCAGAGGCGATAACAGCATTGGCTTGAACAATCTGATCGATGATCTCTGCAGCGGTCATGTTTCTTGTGAGACCAGCCTGCCCAGTTGCGCAGAAAGGACAAGCCATGCCACAGCCTGCTTGCGAAGAAACACATAGAGTAATTCGACCTGGGTATCGCATCAGTACTGATTCAACTAAGGCACCATCAAAAAGTCTCCAAAGGAACTTGATGGTGTCTCCTTTATCTGTCTGAAGTCTCTTCACTTCCGTGAGCAACTTAGGCAGGAATACTCCCACTAGTTCTGCTCTACCCTCTTGTGGAAGATCAGTCATCTTTTCAGGATCAGTTGTGTAGTGAGTGAAGTAATGCTTAGCAATCTGTTTCACTCTAAATGCAGGTACACCTAGTTCTTTTGCTTTAGCTGCAAGTTCATCTTTAGACATATCAACGAGATGAACTGGAGGTTGAGCTTTTCTAGGCTTTGCTTCAAATTCAAGAACTGGTCTTCCAGAAGCGTCTTTCTTTTGCTCCCAACCTTCGGTAGCAGGCTTGACCTGACGTACTTCACTCATGCTGCCTCCATAGGTTGAATAAAAAGAATGATTAAGGAGTAGGGCGACCTGCGTAACGGAATAGATCTCCGTAACGTAGTGGCACTATCCGAACTGTTCTGTTTGGGTTTGGAGATTCAAGCATCATGCCATCACCCAAATACATCACGACGTGATATTTGTCTCCATTGAAGTCATCGGTGTATGAGTACCACATCAGATCTCCACGAACAGCTTCCTTGATTGGCACAAGTCTTCTCTTGCCAGCCATGTTGTAGAACTGGTTGGTTGCAGAGTGGGTACCGATGTATGTACCAGCTACTTCATAACTCTTTTTTGTAATTCCACTGCAGTCCCAAATGTTTGGACCCATACCGCCGAGAACATATTTCTCACCAAGTTGTTCTCTTGCGAATGCAATCGCAGTTTCAACCTTTTCAGTGTTTGGTGGACCAACTTCATATAGAGATGGAGCATCGATAGGACCAGGCAGGTTGTTCTGTCTTGCCTCATCAATCAAACCTTGAATACGCTGCTGCATCAAGCTGTCAGAGATTCTCTCCAAAGATGCGAGTTGTGCTTTGAATGTTCTGTTCAAAGCGTTTTGTTCATCAACTTTGACTTTCAATTCATATGCAGCATCTTGAGCGATAGCTAAAGCTTTCTTAGCTTCAGTTGCTTTAGCAGCAAGTTCAGTTTCAGCTTCTTTAAGTTGGTCTGTTAGAGACTTCGCATACTGCTGACGTTGAATAGCGGACTTATAGATCTGGTCGCTTGACTGAGCAATCTTTTCTTGAGCCCCAAGCTTGTATAGAAGGTTGCCTGCGTTGTCTGAGTTCAGGAACAGGTTCAGTGAGGTTCCGGCAGCCCCATCTCGCCACATCTGGCTAGCAATTTGAGCCAGTTGCTGCTGGGCAGTCTCGGCTTCTGCCTTAGCGGCATTTACCTTGGTCTGTAATAGGTCTACCTTGGCTGCAACAGCCTCTACTTCGGCCTTAGCCTGGTTGTATTTCTCGGCCTTGAGCATGGCTTTACGCTCTAAACTGACTTGTTCAATTGTCAGATCAACGATGATGCCCTGAATACGGGTAATCATGGCCTTCTTCTTGGTAACGCTCTTCTGAGCGTCAATTACCTCTTGCTCAGAAGGGTAATTAGGCACTGCCAAGGCCTGCTGGATGCTGAATCCACTGAATAGGACCCCAGCCACGACAGATAGGGCGAGATAACGCGAACGTAAGCTTCTCATGTCCGGCCACCTCCCTTTATTTGTCCTGTATTCCTAAACTAACACCGATATCCCCATATCTCAGGTTGCAAAAACCTACCCTTAGCAAGTAGCCTTGCCATTGGTGCTTTAAAGCTCCATCGCTTTGACGGCCCCATCGTTTAGTGGCCTAGGACGCTGCCCTTTCACGGCAGTAGCACGGGTTCGAATCCCGTTGGGGTCACCAGCGATGAGTTCTAAAAGTACTTCTGGTCCTGTAGCGCAGTTGGTTAGCGCGCCGCCCTGTCACGGCGGAGGTCGCGGGTTCAAGTCCCGTCAGGATCGCTGCGATTAATAATCGCTCAGCCTCAGACTTGTCTTTGGTTGAGGCTGGATAGCTCAGTTGGTAGAGCGAACGACTGAAAATCGTTAGGTCCGCGGTTCAATCCCGCGTCCAGCCACAACACCTTCAATCGCTTCAACTCTTGAAGTTTCTCCCGCGATAAAAATCAATTCTTTATTTTTACGCTCACCAACAGATCCCACCTTGGCACCTGACTTGTTATAAATACCTATTTGCGAACCGATGTATCGAACGTAATCAAATTCAAGTAGAGCAACGCTCTCATGATTTTGCAGAAGTGATTCTGCAATGTCTATCGGTTCAACCCAAGACTCGTTGTTGTATGAGACAACCACTGTTTTAGCTTTAGCTTTTGTAATTACATCTTTGAATGCCGGTGGCATTTTCTTTCTCTTGTTAAACACAGAGTGTGTTTCAGGAGATCTGCTGTCTATTCGCTTCATGGCAACACCATATGGTTCTGGATTATCCCAACGAACCAATGTTTCCCAGATGTGATAGTTAGTGAAGTAGCGATGCTGGTTATACGGAGGATCCATATACAAAAGATCAACTTCAGGAAGTTCATCGATAACATCTTCAGCTAAACCAAGAACACTCTTGCCTGTCCCAGCAATTAGTTCTGGAACAAGTAGTTGCAGGTCATGCTTTGATCTATGCGACCAGTTCTTCAGATAAGCCATGTGTTGACCAGTGGTGCTATCAACTCGATCAGCTGCAAGCATGAGGGAAGTTAGAAGAATTGAAAAATCAACATCATTTTTGAAGTTAGCTTCTAGCTCTTCCCTAATGGAATCGATTCTTTCTCCGTTCTTAGGTTGAAAGAATCTGGCCTCTTCACAAAAGTTCCTAGTTACATATCCTCTTTTGCCTGGAAGAGCATTGAGGTACTCAATCTTCTTAGCAAGTTCTTCAAGGTTTACTTTGTTGAGATCTGCTTCTAAATAGCACTTTGCAAGAATGTCGCTATAGGTAGCGCTATCGCTAGCTATTACATCTAACCCTTGTCGTTTGAACTCCTGAGCAACTCTGGTTGTTCCAGTGAAGAGGTCGACAGCTGTTTTAGCCTCAGCTGCATGGGCAATCGCCCCTAGAACCCCAACAAGCGTGCGTTTAGAGCCTAGGTACTTGATCACGACTTACCCCTGTTCATTAGTAAAGGGTATCAAGGGCACAGGGCTAGGATTATTTAGTTCACCCAACTAGTGGCTGAACAGAAAGCGTTACCTCATGGCAGTTTTAGCCCGTTTCCGTTGGATTGGCCTCGTCTTTATCTCTATGGCAATCTCCATCGTCATTATTGATGGAACAATCGTCAACACAATCTTCCCTTCGCTTATCAAAGCCCTTAGCCTCTCAAGCAATGAGGTCCAGTGGGTCAATGAGAGCTACGTCCTAGTCTTCGCTGCTCTCCTTCTTATATGGGGATCTCTAGCAGACAGCTTCGGAAGACGACGTCTTCTAGTAATAGGTATCGTGATCTTCGTTGGTGCATCTGTATGGGCTGGTTATTCCAACGATGCAAGCTCGCTAATTCTTGCTCGTATCCTTCAGGGTATTGGTGGCTCAATGGTGCTACCAACAACACTTTCTCTAGTGAACGCTAACTTCCAGGGTAAAGAGCGTGGAATTGCATTTGCTGTTTGGGGTTCAACTATCGGTGGAATGGTGGCCCTAGGTCCAGTTCTTGGTGGTTGGTTGGCAACTAGCTTTGGTGAAGACGGCTGGCGTCTAGCATTCAGCATCAACCTACCTATTGGTTTGGTTATTGTTGCTGGTTTGCTTTTGTTCGTCAACGAATCCAAAGTTGAAAAAAGAGTAGGAACACCGGATGTTCTAGGTGCTGTTTTGTCTGTTGGTCTTTTCCTAACTTTGGTATTCGGTCTTATCGAAGGTCGTAACTACGGTTGGTGGAGTGTGAACCAAGAGTTCACAATCGGTTCATGGTCATGGGGAGATCCAGGTATTTCTCCAATTCCAGTTTCTCTAGCTCTATCTGTTCTGTTCGGTATCGCTTTTGTTCTATGGGAGAACAAGCGTGAAGCAGCACACAAGCCAGTACTTCTTGATCTGAACCTGTTCAAGATCACATCATTCAGAAATGGTTCACTTGCGGCACTAATCATCTCTATGGGTGAGTTCGGAATTCTTTTTGCTATTCCACTATGGCTTCAGAACATTATCGGTCTTTCACCAATCGACTCAGGTCTAGTTCTTCTATGGCTAGCCGGTGGTGCTTTCCTAGCATCTGCTGTTGGTGGAGCGATGAGCGGAAAGCTTGCTCCAGCACTAGCTGTTCGCATTGGCGTTGGTCTTGAACTCGTTGGTGTTATTGGTGTTGCACTATTTGCTAATGATCTTGCTGGTTGGTGGCCTCTAGCTCCGTGTCTATTCCTCTACGGTCTTGGTATTGGTCTAGCAACTGCTCAGCTAACCGGTGTGATCATGGTTGATGTTCCTATGGACAAAATCGGTCAGGCCTCAGGTTCTCAGAGCACAGTGCGTCAGATTGGTTCAGCTCTAGGTATCGCAGTTCTAGGAACTGTCTTGTTCACCCAACTGCAGTCAAGCTTGCTTGCAAGGCTTTCTGACCTAGGAATTACTGGGGAACAAGCTGATGGCTTTGCTACCGGAGTTGTTGAATCTGCGGGTGGAAACATTCCATTCATGGCAGCTACTGGAACTCCAGAGGCTCTAATCCAGGCATCTAAGGATGCATTCACAGATGGAACTAAGTGGTCAGCACTAGCAGCTGGAATCTTCTTGCTACTAGGTTTTGTTGCAACCTTTAGATTGTCTAGTCGCAAACACGGCGAAGCTATAAAGAAATAGGAAGGCCCTCATGCCTGAGAGCAAATTCGAGCACGACAAGCTCGCTGCTATGAAGACTCATCCGTTCAGAAGAATCTTTCTAGGAAGAGCTCTTCGTAACGAGAGGCTAGAAGGTGAACTACTTCCTAAGAAGATTGCTCTGCCAATCTTTGCTAGCGACCCGCTATCTTCAGTTGCGTATGGTCCTCAAGAGCTAGTAATGATTCTTGGTCTGGGAGGACTTTCGTTCCTAACTTTTGCTCCTGGTATCGCAGCTATGGTTACTTTGCTTCTGATCACTATCGTTCTTTCGTATCGCAAAGTTATTCAGGCCTATCCATCAGGTGGTGGTGACTACGAAGTAGCAAAGGTAAACCTAGGTCGTGGAGCATCTCTAATCGTTGCTGCAGCTTTGCTTCTTGATTACGTGATGACAGTTGCAGTGTCTATCTCTGCAGGAACAGACAACCTAATCTCTGCATTCCCTCAGTTAGCTGATTACCGAGTCCACATGGCTGTTGGATTCTTGGTTCTAATCTTCGGTATCAACCTTCGTGGAATTAGAGAGTCGGGTGTTTCATTCGCCTTCCCTACTTACATATTTATTAGCACCGTATTCATCATGATTGGATCTGGTCTTTATAAAGTATTCGTCTTGGGTGAATCTCTAGTAACTACTTCTTCTGAATATGAAATTCAAGGTATTCACGATTTCCTTGGAGAACCCACTCAGGCTGCTGTTGTGTTGCTTCTGCTTAGAGCATTCGCATCAGGTTGTTCAGCTCTAACCGGTATTGAAGCTATTGCTAACGGTGTTCCAGCATTCAAGGAACCAAAGATCAAAAACGCCAACATCACAATGGTGGCTATGGGAACCATCGCGGTTTCTATGTTCCTAGGAACAACTTGGTTAGCTCTAACCTCTGGTGTGAAATACCTTGAATCTCCTGAACAGTTGAGTAACCCTCTCCAACTAGAAGAGTTCCTAACCAACCCTCAGCAATCTCTGATGGCTCAGATTGGTATTGCTGTCTTTGGTAGTGGGTCACTCTTGTTCTACATCCTTCAAGCCGCTACAGCTGCTGTTCTTCTTCTTGCAGCTAACACAGCCTTCAATGGATTCCCGTTGCTCTCATCTGTTCTATCTAGAGATGGATTCGCTCCGAAGATGCTACAAACCAGAGGAGACCGTCTGGTCTTCTCTAATGGAATGCTCTCCCTCGCAGCTGCAGC
>JBJOQP010000009.1:0-20099 GCA_046049845.1 Actinomycetota bacterium | reverse complement strand
CATCTTGTTCGGCACTAACCACTTTCCTAAGCAAAAGCCACGAAATCCAGATCATCAGAAGGAAGTACGGGGTTCCCATCACAATCCTTGTGAAACCTAGTGAAACAACGTCATTGGCCCAATACATTGGGAGCTGAACAGCCAAACGAGATGCGAAGAATCCAACCCAAAGAAGCGTTACAAGGTTGAAAAACCTCATTTTTCGGCGTTCTTTTCTCCATTTGAGGCCCTGTTCGGTCATAAATCCAACAAGTACACCAATAATCGGAAAACGCACCAAAACGCTCAATAGAAGGCCTGCTCCGTAGGAAGCATTCGTTATGAATCCAGTCAAGTAGAAGTCTCTAGGCTGCCCCTCTGGGCGTTGAGCAAGGTAAATAGCCAAAGCAATACCCAGTACTGGACCAACCAGCGCCGAAGCAGGTCTTTTGGCAAGGAAGTGTCGAATAATTAGTGCGACCATCGCGATAGACACAAGAACTATAGAGATTGTTAGGTCTTGCCAGATTGCAAAGCTAAGTACATAAACAAGCCCTGGGACAGTGGCTTCGATGAACCCCTGAACGCCACCTACGCTGGCAAGAAGACTCTTGGCATCGACTTTGTAGCCATCATCTGTTTTCTTGAGCCCGTACTTCTCAGAATCAATCTTTGGCTTCTCGTCAGCCATTACTTAGCTCTCGTAACAATGGAGCCTAAAGGTAACTCCAATGGCAGAACTTCACGAGGAGGTAGCGGAGTCTCTCCTCGCTTTACGACTATTCCCCTGAATACGTCTTCAAGTTCACTCTTCTGCTCTAGATCTGAAATTGCAGCACCTGAAATCGTTCCCCTAAGAAGCCAGCGATCTCCGCTAAATCCAAACATTCGTACCTTTTGGTTCTTAGTATCTCCGAGAGCGATGTCAGCGTGAATTTCAACTCCGTACGGACCGGTCACTTTTTCGACTGTGACATTCTGTGATGTCAATGAGGTGTAGATGTCATCGACAACTTCATCCCAAAGAGTTGCACCCTTTGAGCTTGCGAATGCTTGAACCTGTAAAACGCTTTCACGGTAGTCAAACGAAATAGCCACCACTCGCTGGGTACCTTCTTCGATATCTGCTCTAACGCCAACTCCTGGGTTAGGCACGAAAAGAATAGAGCCGAAGTCAACTAGGTCTGTTGGTGCATTCAGATCTGAACTATCCCAAGGACCTCGGTTGAGTTGACGTCCACCATTTGCGTTCATCATTACTTAACTCCTGTTGATCCAAAGCCAGCATTTCCTCTTTGAGATCCTGGCAGTTCACTTACAACTACAAATCTTGCAGATTCAAACTTCTGAAAAAGCATTTGTGCAATTCTGTCGCCACGAGAGATGTGGAAATCCTCATCAGAGTGGTTTACCAAAGTAACTAGCATTTGGCCTCGGTAGCCTGCATCAACTGTTCCAGGTGCATTTAGTACTGTGATGCCGTGCTTAGCTGCCAAACCGCTTCGTGGATGAACTAGGGCAACATAGCCGGCTGGAAGAGCGATTGAGACACCTGTGTTGATGGTTTGTCTTGACCTTGCTGGAACTACAGCGTTTTCAGATGAACGAAGATCGTATCCAGCATCACCTGGATTGCCGATTGTTGGCATCAAGTCGTTTTCGCATTGAATTAGAACTTCAAAAGAGGTCATGAGCGTATTCTAATTCCATGACAATACTTCCAGCGAAGAACCTATACAAAGAGAGGGTTCTACCGAGCATTTACTTCTACATTGTTTCAATTACTCTCCCGGTCTCTCTTTTTCTAGTTGCGCTTCCATTTTCTGAAGTTGTGAGCATTTCAATGGCTCTACTTTCGATTCCCGCAGTTCTAGTGATCTCCTGGGTTGGTGCTCCGCTTATTTCTCTCACCAATCAAACACTTTCAATTGGAAAGGTACAGATTGAAGTGAAGCACCTTGGTGCTGCTGAAGTAATTAGCCCATCAAGTGCGTTTGAAGAACGTGGAATCAAGCTAGACACACGAGCCTTCACCAAATTTCAAATAGGCGTGAAACAAATGGTGAAGATAGAAATCAAAGATCCGCTTGATCCAACGCCTTACTGGCTAATTGCTACTAGAAACCCTGAGGTTTTAGCTGGGCTACTAAATAAGCGTTAGTGAGCGCAATCAACACAAACAGGACCGTACTCGCCATCTTTCTTGGCTTTCTGGCTGTGGTGTTTCACGATAAAGCACTCTGAGCAGGTGAACTCGTCTTCCTGCTTAGGCACGACGACAACGTCCTGCTCTTCGTTGGTTACTTCTGGGATTGAGAAGGAATCGGAATGATCGTCGGCGTCAACGTCAGACGAAGCAGATGTACCTTCTGACTCTTTGATAGCTTCAAGAGACTCTGTGTCGTCGTCGTTCTTGCGTGGAGCATCGTAATCGGTAGCCAATTACTTTCCTTTCGAATAAATCATTTCAGCGCTGAAAGTGTCCAACACGAAGTACATAAATGCAACCCTATTAACACCGAAGAAAGCACTATTGTCAGTCATCTCCCAGTTTGGGCGTGTCGCGGCACAGCAAAATCAACCGCAAATCTAGTAAATAGGGTGCGAAACTATCGGCAGAAGGAATGATAATGGCTGATTTACGAATAACTGGCGTTACTAACAACCAGCTCGAGCTGCAAGCTCCCGATGGCACTCGCCACTACCTTGAGATCTCCGCTGACCTACTAAAGGCGATGAGGACCCGTCCAGCTGAACTTCCACCGACACTTACCCCTAGAGAAATTCAGGCTGAAATCAGACTTGGCTCATCTGTTGCCGAACTAGTTGCCAGAACTGGAGCTGATGAAGATCAGGTAGCTAAATACGCTGCCCCGATCATTACTGAACTCAAGCACATCGTCACCTTGGCAAGAAACATCAGACTCTCTCTAGCTGGAGATAGATTCACAGACCCAACTCAGATTGAGTTTGGAACTGTAATGGATGAACGTCTGGCAACAAATGGAGCAACAGATGTTGCTTGGGTTTCAAAGAAGACAGTTGAAGGCGTTTGGTTGGTTTCAGCCGAATACAAGATTGATTCTCAACCTGCAGTTGCTACCTGGTCATTTGACCCGAAGGGCCTTTCTCTGGTTCCAGAGAATCAAAGTGCATTGCTTTTGTCTAATGGATCTCCACTAAGCCTGATTGAAAGCAAGCCAGTAAAGACAGAGCAAATTTTGCACCCAACTGTTACAGCCTCACAGGTTGAAACTGTTATCGAAGAATTGCCTACTCAAACAACAGGTCTATCTGTCGTACCAGAACTCATTGAAGAGACTCAACCAGAAGAAGACAACAGAACTGAAGTCATCAACATCGTTGAAACTGAAACTAGGGCAACTTTCCACGTTGTAGACGACGTTGTTGAAGAAGTTGAAACTTACGAGCAAGAAGAACAGAGCTTTGTTGAAGAAGTAATTGAAGAAGTTGTTGAAGAGGAAACCTTTGACTCTTTCTCAGAAGAAGTGGTTCAGGAAGAGCCTGTAGCGGAACCAGTAGTAGAGGTCGAAGAGAAGCCTGCAACCCAAACTCCACCAATTCAAAGCACTTCAAGATGGGCTGAAGTTCTATTCGGTTCCAAGGACGAAGAAGAAAACTAGCTAATAACCCAACTTGATCAGCGGGATACTCATTTCCTGCTGGGTTATTGAACCATGATGACCAATCATTTCTAATGACTTCTTCTTGGCAAAGTCTCTGTGATACAGGGCTACTTCTTTCTTAGCCAAGATCAAAATATCTGGCACTGAATCTAAGTTCATCGCATCTGGCCAGTAGCCAGCATCAACAAGATCCTTTGGAGTGATCACATAACAGCTGTCCCCCACAGTGTTTTCCAAGTCATTGAGCAGCGATTCTTTTGAGGTTGGGTCTTTCAAGTAGAGATAAAGGGCTCTAGTGTCGCCACCAACATTCAACAGAGCTTCTTTGTCTATGTATTGGTCTATGTAGACATGGTTGGCATGTGGAACGTCCACAACTCCATGATCTGCGGTCAAAACAACTGCTGAGTTTTTAGTAAGCGATTTGTCGAGCGAAGACACTTGAGCATCTAAGTCCTCCAACTTAGAAAGCCAATCTTGCGACTGCCAGCCTTTCGCATGGGCTAATTGATCTAACTCCGGGACATACAGATAGATGACCTTTAGCTTGGGATCGGCAAGTAAGGTTTTTGCTTTCTCAAAGCGTTCTTCCAAAGACTTTGTTCCATGAAAAGCACTGCCTCGCATGGTTGCCGCTGTGAAGCCAGAGTCTTGGTAGGCAGCAGGTGCAACTGTATGAAATTCAATTCCTTGATTAATAGCCATCTCTGAAACTGTTTCCAAAGGTTGGTATAGACGTGCTTCTTCCTGGCTTGCCCAGCCAGTGAGTAGATTCCGCTTAGTGTCTGTGCTTCTTTCGTAAACCTGATAGCCAATGAAATTGGTTTCCCAAGGTGGCTTCCCTGTGGCAAAGGAAACGATGCTGGTAGCCGTAGTAGCTGGAAAGAAACAAGATGCAGGCAAGGAAGCTCTTGAGTTTAGAAACCCTGCGTGAGCCCCAGATGCCTTGAGGTTATGAGAACCCAACCCATCTACGAGAATTACGCAAATGGAACGCTTCTTGGCTAGATTCAGTGGGTTTGGCTCCCCAAGCACGCTACCTAAGGCACTTATCAACACATCGCCGAGCATCCCAAAGGATTTAGGAGGGGCAGGTAGCATCGAATACATACAGATAAGTCTGCCACAGCCCTTTTAGCCACTAGAAAGATCATGACTAATAAGAAGCCTGAAAATCGTTTCCCTGAAGAACGAATCGTAGACATTGCCCTAACCCAAGAACTCAGCGACTCTTTTCTCGAGTACTCATACTCAGTAATTTATGCACGTGCGTTGCCAGACGCTAGAGATGGTCTGAAGCCTGTTCAAAGAAGAATCATCTTCCAAATGGGAGAAATGGGCCTGAAGCCTGATCGCGGACACGTCAAATCAGCACGTGTTGTTGGTGAGGTTATGGGAAAGCTTCACCCTCACGGTGATGGAGCTATCTATGACGCCATGGTGAGAATGTCACAGGCGTTCACTCTTAGAGTTCCAATGATTGATGGTCACGGAAACTTTGGTTCCCTTGATGATGGACCTGCAGCTTCTCGTTACACAGAGACCAGGCTTGCTGCGGCCGCTCTAATCATGAACGAAGGTCTGGATGAAGATGTAGTTGACTTCAAGCCAAACTATGACGCTCAGCTTTCAGAACCAGAGGTACTTCCAGCGGCTTTCCCTAACCTTTTGGTAAACGGTTCTTCAGGTATCGCGGTTGGTATGGCAACGAACATGGCCCCACACAATATGCGTGAGGTTATTGCTGGAGCTATCCACCTTTTGAGTAATCCGAAGGCAACTTCGGCTGACTTGATGAAATTTATTCCAGGACCTGATCTTCCTTCCGGTGGAATCATCATGGGTACCGAAGGAATCAAAGAAGCATACGAGACAGGTAGAGGCTCCTTCAAGACCAGAGCAAAGGTTTCTATCGAAAGCGTCTCACCAAGAAAACTGGCTCTAGTTGTTACAGAGCTTCCATATCTCGTCGGCCCTGAACGCATCATTGAGAAGATCAAAGATGGTGTCAACAGCAAGAAACTTCAGGGCATCTCAGATGTTATTGACCTAACCGATAGAACAAATGGGCTGAAGCTTGTCATTGAACTCAAGACTGGTTTCGATCCAAACGTAGTTCTTGATCTGCTGTTTCGCTTTACTCCTCTTGAGGATTCATTCAGCATCAACAACGTCGCTCTTGTTGACGGCAGACCTGAGACATTGGGTCTTAGAGACATGCTAGGTGTCTACCTTGCTCACCGTGTAGTGGTTATCAAACGTCGCACAGAGAACCGTCTGGGTAAGAAACTTGCCAGATTGCACCTTGTCGAAGGTTTGCTCAAAGCAATTCTGAGTATTGACGAAGTTATCAAGATCATTAGAGCTGCTGACGAAGTAGATGATGCTCGCAAGAAACTTATGTCGAAGTTCACTTTGTCTGAGATTCAGGCGGAGTACATCCTTGAGCTGAAGCTACGTCGACTAACAAAGTTCTCAAAGCTCGAACTTGAAAACGAAAGCAAGACTCTTGCCAAGGAAATTGCAGAACTAAAGAAGATTCTTTCTGCAGATAAGAACCTTCGAGACGTAGTTGCTGCTGAACTTCAAGAGGTTTCTGCCAAGTATGGAGATGACCGCAGATCAACAATCAGCGATGGCATCACTGAGGTCAAGCCAGTAAGTTCTGCAAAAGCTGCAGCTATTGACGCTCAGCTTGCTGACTCCCCTTGTTTCATTGTTCTAACTTCTAGCGGTCAAGTTCTAAGAACAACTCTTGAACCTGTTCCAACAGCCAAGCGCAAGAAGCACGATGCTCTTAGAGCTGTGATTTCCAGCACAACTAGAAGCTACGTTGGATTCCTTACTTCAGACGGTGTCATGCACCGAGTTCACGCTGGTGACATTCCTGGTAGCGAAGGCGGATTTGATTCAACAGAGTCTGTATCCGCTTCAGAATTCCTCGGTCTACCAAAGTCGATCAAGCTGGTTGGGATGTTTGAACTAACAGACAAGACCGTGATCGCAATCGGAACTCAGCAGGGTGTGGTTAAGCGCCTAAGCCCAGACTTCTTAGAGAAGACCGAGTTTGAAGTAATTGCCCTCAAGACTGGTGACTCAATTGTTGGTGCTGAAGTAAGTTCTGAAAAAGACACCCTTGTATTTATTACCGATGATGCTCAACTTCTAAGATTTGATGCAAGTTCCGTGAGACCTCAAGGTCGAGGAGCCGCTGGTATGGCAGGTATCAAGCTCTCTGAAGGTGCCAAGGCAATCTACTTCACATCCATCAAGGTAACTAAAGACACCCAAGTTCTGACCGCTGCTAACAACAGCGAATCTCTAGGAGCTGTGGATGCTGGTAGTGCCAAGATCACCGAGATGTCGGAGTTCCCTGCAAAGGGAAGAGCAACCGGTGGTGTTAGAGCTCAGAAGTTCATTAGAGACGAGAACCAGCTTTACTTTGCTTACGTAGGTAACTCACCAATTCTTGGCTCTGCTTCATCAGGTAAACCTCTAGAGACTCCTGAGTACCTAGGTAAGCGAGATGCTTCAGGAACCCCGTTGAGTGCAACTATTGTGTCTGCAGGTAAAGACTAAGCGTCAATTCTTTCGCGTTCAAAAGATTCAGCTTGATCAACAATGAAGTCTCTTCTTGGAGCGACTTCGTTGCCCATCAGAAGTTCAAACATTTTTTCTGCTGCAGCTAAATCATCTACCGTCACACGGCGTAGAGAGCGGCTCTTGCGGTCCATAGTGGTTTCCGCGAGCTGATCAGCGTCCATCTCACCAAGACCCTTGTAGCGCTGAATAGGCTCTTGGTACTTTTTCCCTGCCTTAGATAACTTCGCAAGCAAAGCTTCTAGCTCAGGCTGTGAGTAAGTGTAGATAGTTTCGTTAGCTTTTGAACCAGGGTTTATAACAACTACTCTGTGTAGCGGTGGGACAGCAGCAAACACTCTGCCGTCTTCAACCAGTGGTCTCATGTACTTGTAGAAAAGAGTTAGAAGAAGAGTTCTAATGTGAGCACCATCAACATCAGCATCGCTCATCAGAATGATTTTTCCGTATCGGGCAGAGGCAAGATCAAAAGATCTACCTGAGCCAGCACCAAGAACCTGAATGATTGATGCACATTCAACGTTGTTCAGCATGTCGGTAATCGCAGCTTTTTGAACGTTGAGAATCTTTCCTCTAATTGGGAGCAGAGCTTGGAACTCGCTGTTTCTCGCCAGCTTGGCTGTTCCTAGAGCGGACTCACCCTCAACAATGATTAGTTCAGAATCAAAAGTGTCCTGAGTTCTGCAGTCAACCAGTTTGGTTGGAAGTGATGAAGACTCGAGAGCTGTTTTTCTACGTTGCGTTTCTTTGTGAGTTCTTGCAGAGACTCGAGACTTCATCTCGTTGACAACCTTTTCAAGAACAAGTGCAGTCTGAGCTTTATCTTCACGCTTTGAAGAATTGAATCGATCAGTTAGTGCCTTTGCAACAACGGTTGAAACAATGTTCTTGATAGCAGGTGTTCCAAGAATTTCTTTGGTCTGTCCTTCGAATTGCGGTTCAGCAATACGAACAGTTACCACTGCAGTTAGACCTGCGGTGACATCTTCTTTTTCAATCTTGTCATTACCCAGTTTGAATTTTCTAGAGTTGGCATCCGCCTGTGCTCTTAGAACTTTTAGAAGAGCCTGCTCGAAACCTTGTAGGTGTGTTCCACCTTTAGGAGTAGCAATAATGTTTACGAAGCTTTTGATTTCTGTGTCGTAGTCAGTTCCCCAACGCACAACAACGTCAACATCACAGGTTCTCTGTACCTCTTTTGATTCCAGGTTTCCAGCTGCGTTTAGAACTGGAACGGTTTCAGAGTAAGCACCGCTTCCGCTTAGTCTCCAGACATTGCTGAGAGGAGCATCTTTGGCAAGGAAATCTACGAACTCGACGATTCCACCTTGATATAGGAATTCGTGAACTACAGGCTTGCCAGCTCTCTCATCTGAAACCACGAGTTTCAGACCAGGAACAAGGAACGCGGTCTGTCTTGCTCGAGCGAGGATATCCTCTAGCTCAAACTCAGCTCCCTTTACGAAGATCTGTGGGTCTGCCCAGAATCTAACTCTCGAACCTGTCTTGGTCTTAGCGACCTTGCCAATTTCCCTTAGTGGACTCTTGTCTTTGTAAGCCTTAAATGGGTTTGCTGGAGAGATTGGCTTTTTGTCATCAAATAATCCAGGGGCACCTCTCTGGAAGGACATCGCCCAAGTCTTACCATCTCTGTCCACTTCAACATCTAGTCGTTGTGACAGGGCATTCACTACGGAAGCACCAACACCGTGCAAACCTCCAGAGGCTGCGTATGAGCCGCTTCCGAACTTACCTCCGGCGTGGAGCTTAGTGAATACAACTTCAACACCTGAAAGACCTGTTTTTGGCTCAATGTCGACTGGGATACCTCGAGCAGTGTCTGAGATCTCTACGCTGCCATCTTTGTGCAGGACAATGCCAATGTGCTTTCCATAGCCAGCTAGAGCTTCATCCACAGAGTTATCGATGATTTCCCATAGGCAGTGCATAAGTCCACGGCTATCGGTAGAACCGATATACATACCCGGACGTTTACGAACCGCCTCAAGCCCTTCAAGGACGGACAGATGTCTAGCGGAATACTCGTTTGAAGGCATGCTTCAACCCTAAGCAGAACCCGCCATTTCAAGGGCTAAAGACACTCACCCAGGCAAAAACTATTCGCAGATAGCGAAATCAGGGCAAATCAGGAAGAATCCGGCACCGTTCTGTGTTCTAGTAGTCATGGAGGAACTAATGGAACAGACTGAAAGCACCAACGAAGTAGTAGAAGAGACGACTAACCTGCCAGCCCTAACAGCTGCGGATCGTTGTGACGTGTGTGGAGCTCAGGCCTTCATCAGAGTAGTTCTTGCAACTGGCGATCTAGTTTTCTGTGGTCACCACGGAACCGCCAACAAAGACAAGCTGAAGCCAATTGCCATTACCTGGCAAGACGAAACAGACAAGCTTAACTAGTCTTCGAAAGCAATCTTTCGGCTCACCTCTGCGAGCTCAGCAACTTTAGAAATTGACTCAGGTTGAACGCGTTCAGCATTCTCAATTAATGAACCTAGGAACTTATCCGCTAGTTCTGGATTCTTTGCAAAAACTGGACCATGAAAAAGCGTGAACAGAGAGTTTTCAACCCATCGAATTGGCTCTAGTTCTGCTTCGCTATTTACATAACCGACTATTCCGTCAACACTCTTGAATTCACTGACTCTTTCAGAGTGCTTCACGACACTTCCATCAAGAGTTTCAACTAGAAGTTCGTATCCACTTGCAACTGCGATGACTCTAGTTCCTTGTTTGACAAGCTTGACTAGATTCGAAGCAAGATCAGAATCTATTTCTTGAAGTTGGGCCCATGCATCTCTTGAACCGTGACCGAGAAGTACAACATCAAATGTTGATAAGTCAGTTGGTTTTTCAATGGCAATGACTTCAGAGGTGATACCAAACCATTCGAGTCTCTTTTGAAGTACCAATAGGTTAGCTAAGTCTCCATTGAGGTTTAGATGGTTTGGATAGAGAGCTGCTAATCGAATTACTTTAGACACGGTGTACATCCTCTGGATCGGTGAATCCAAGGTATCTACGCATTCTTCTCATTGCGTCAGCGCTATAGATAACTGTCTTGATTCCGCTGGTTGGACGCTCTAAGGCAAAGAAAGAATCAATCGCCTGAAAATACTCAGGCTCAACGCATTCAACTGGAACGTCATTGTAGGCAAGAAGCAATGCAGCATCTGCATAGTTGAAGCCACTAACAGTGTGAACTCTCTTCAAGTTCTTTAGATCAACTGTCCACATCCAGGAAGGATCATGCACGTCTCTTCCAATCGCAAAGAAAACCTGTTCTTGGTCTAAAGAAAGGTTGTCGATGTTGAGCTGCATACTTACTGGGTTTTGCACCAAAATGAATTCGCAGCGTTCGCCATTAACTTCTTTGATTTCGCCTCTAGAAAAAACTGGAGGCAATTCATCCAAAGTCTTTTTAGCAATTGCTAAGTCAAATGCTTCGCCCAAAATCTCTTTGGCTGCTGTTATTGCAGCAAGTGCATCCATCGCGAAATGAACTCCCCTACTTGGAAGCTCAATGTTCAAATCTTTTCCGTGAAGAGACAATTCCAATTCACGTTCTTCGAGTTTCTGAGCGATACAAATTGTTTGAGGTGTTGGCAACTCATCCTGGTAAGTCGGTGCATAGGTCATTGACTTACCGACAGTTGATTGAAGCTGTTTGCCTAATCCAAAGAACAATGCGTCCGGTTTGGTTTCTTCTGCAATGAGAAGGCAGTTCTGGTCATCAGCATTGAGAATAACTTTGCCGTAAGTTGCCTTGGATACTTCACTAAGTTTTTCTCTAACCAGAGCAGGGTCTACGAACCTATCCAACTGATCTTCGAAAACATTCAAAATCACTGATGTCTTCGGCTTTACTTTTTCAACTATCTGAGCAGCGTGTCCTTCATCCATCTCCAGAATTGCGATGTCGCCGGGAACTTTTCCTAATAGGTTTGCCTGCCTCACAACAGTGCTGAAGAAACCTTGCTCAATGTTTGCAGTCGAAGGGTTTGTGAAGACTTGGAGACCATGAGCTCGCGCTATGGCGACGAGCATTTTGGTTGTTGTTGACTTACCAGCTGTGCCAGTGACGATGACTAGCCCTTTTTCAAAGGAGTTCAGAGTCTTGTAGACAAGCTTTGGAGCTAACTTGCTAACTACTAAACCAGGCAGTGCGGAGCCGCCACCTGGTCTTACCAATCGAACCGCAATACGAACCAAGCGGCCAACTAGCAGTGCTGGTAGATAACGCAAAGATTAGCTCTCTTTAATGAAGTCTCTGAGCCACTGAGCTCTTGAAGGGTGCTTGAGCTTAGACATTGTCTTTGCTTCAATCTGACGAATTCTTTCGCGAGTAACACCGTGCTCTTCACCGATTTGGTCCAGAGTCTTCATAACTCCGTCACCAATTCCATAACGGCTTCGGATAACTGCTGCTTCACGTGGAGTCAATGTGTCGAGAAGTCTTTCGATTTCTCTCTGCATGATTCTGAACGCAACTGCATCAGCAGGCTGAACTGCTTCGGTGTCTTCAATTAGGTCACCGAATTCAGAGTCACCGTCTTCACCAAGTGGAGTTGAAAGTGAGATCGGTTCGCGACCATACTTCTGAACTTCAACAACCTTCTCAGGAGTCATGTCTAGTTCGCGTGCAAGTTCTTCAGGGGTTGGTTCGCGACCAAGGTCCTGTAGCAATTGTCTTTGCACTCTAGAAAGTTTGTTAATAACTTCAACCATGTGAACCGGGATACGAATAGTTCTTGCCTGGTCAGCCATAGCTCTAGTGATTGCCTGACGAATCCACCACGTTGCATAAGTAGAGAACTTGAATCCCTTGGTGTAGTCAAACTTTTCTACGGCCCTAATCAAACCTAGGTTTCCCTCTTGAATAAGATCCAAGAATTGCATTCCACGACCGGTGTAACGCTTTGCAAGGCTAACTACAAGACGAAGGTTTGCTTCGAGTAGGTGGCTCTTTGAACGTTGTCCATCCTTAACTACCCAACGAAGATCTCTAGCCATGTCTTTGGTTAGCTTCTTATCTGTAGCAAGTTTCTCTTCTGCGAAAAGACCAGCTTCGATTCTCTTTGCAAGTTCAACTTCGAGTTCAGCATTAAGAAGAGCAACCTTACCGATTTGCTTTAGGTAATCCTTAACTGGGTCAGCAGTAGCACCGGTAATGCTTGTGCTTTGAACTTGTAGATCGTCTTCTTCTTTTGTTGAAAGAACTAGAGCACCTTCAGGAACAACGGGCTTGTCTTCGTCTTCTTCAACTTCAGGAATAGTCTCATCGATTTCGGCAACGATTACATCAACATCTGCTTCAGCAACAATCGCCTCTGGATCTAAATCATCTTCTTCATCGTCGAGATCAAGACCTTCTAGCCCAGCGCCCTTTGTAGCTGAAATCTTCTTAGGTGCCTTTACTGCTGACTTTGTGGCTGGCTTCGCTGCAGCTTTTGCAGGAGCTTTAGCCGCTGGCTTCGCAGCTGGCTTGGCAACAGGTTTTGCAGCAGCTTTAGTTGCCTTTTTGACAACAGGTTTTGCAACAACTTTCTTTGCAGCAACCTTAGGAGCTGCCTTTGTTGCTTTGGCTGCAGGTTTCGCTGCTGCCTTGGTTGCTTTTGCAACTGGCTTTGACGCTGGCTTAGCAGCAGCTTTGACTGCAGGCTTCTTTGCGGCAGGTTTTGCCTTGGTCTCTGTGGCTTTTGCTTTGGCTGAAACTTTAGTAGCTGAGGGTTTGATTGCTTTTCCTTTAGTAGGGGTAGCGGTTTTCTTAGCAGAAGCGGCAGATGTCTTAGCTGGTTTTAAAGCCATTTGAACCTTCAGTGTTTAAGGGTTGACCGTAACGAAAAATTGGGTATTACGAAGACCCATGTCAAATCGGGTGAAATGACTGGGTCTGTCTCCAATTATGCCACCTAAGACGCACTTTACGGGTCAACAGAGCCAATTGATGTCTCTATGGCTTATAACCAAAAGAAGATAGCAGTTATTCCCTATTTTGAAGGATTCAGAGCTTTACGGCTTTCACGTCTGAAATAGAACAGACCAACTGCAATGACAATGAACTGAGTCGCAAAAGCCCACCTGAAGCTCTCGATGTTGTAGCGATCTATCCCACTTTCTGGGTTGTGCAGCAAGTCGATGACCAAACCAGTCAAATACATCATCACGAAAGAGGCTAGGAAACCACCCACATTGGCAAATCCATTGGCTGAACCCAGTCTCTCCTTAGGAACGAAGTCCTTTGAGAAGTCAAAGGCAACCATTGAAGCAGGTCCACCGATAGAGATCACAAGGAAACAGACCAACAAGAGCCAAGAAGGAGATTTGCCAGGCATTAGGAGCATGACTAGCCAGGCTAAAACGGTCAACGCCACGTTTACATAGACCAAGCGAGTCCTATATTGAGGCGCTCTGGCACAGATTTCAGCAATAACTGGTCCTGTTAGGAAACCAAATGCCACCATCGCAGTCAGAATGAAGGCAACAAACTCCAACGGTTGCCCCTCCGCGGTCACAAGGTATGGAACAGCCCAAAGCAGCGAGACTGAAGTTGTGGTGGGTTGGGTAACAAAGTGGGTCCAGAACGACATTCTGATTCCAGGAATACGAACATTTTCAACCAACTGTTTCCATGCCTGTTTAACTGAATTGGCGGCATGGACATTGTGTTGGCTTTCACCCGGTTCATTAGCGGTGAAAGCGATTAGCAACAGAACAACTAGAAGAGAAGCAGCTGCCATGATCGAGAACGCTGGCTCCCAGCCAAGGTTTTCCAGCATGAACCAGAACGGAACAGCAGAGAAAAACTGTCCGGTTTGGCCTGCGGTAGCGATATATTGCTGAATCTTTGAAGCTTTTGCCCCTGAATACCAACCATTTACCATTCGGATCATTGACACAAATGTGAAGCTATCCCCTAGCCCAACAAGCATTCTTCCGACAATCGCAAACTCGAGACTTGGTGCGAAAGCAACAGTTAGTTGTCCTGCAGCCATGATTCCGGCACCAACAGCAAGTAAGACCTTTGCTCCAAAACGGTCAACAAGAATTCCAATAGGAATCTGCATTGCCGCGTAGACAACTAACTGGAATACAGCCAATGTCGCTAGCTGCTGGGCATTGGTATCAAATCTCTCACTTGCAGTTAGCGTGGCAACCCCAAGGGATGATCGTTGGGTCACAGCAAGAAAATAGGCCAGACCTGCAACAAACAGAACCAGCGCTGGTGAGCGTTTCAGTCTTGGTCCTCTTCGTTCTCTTGTTTGTTCTTCTGGTGACTAGCTAGGTAGCCCTCTAGTTCAGCAGCAATCTCGTCAGCGTCTGGAATTGCTCTTTCACGAGGCTTGACCGATCCAAGTCCATTTGCCGAGCGTTCGTTTTGGAAACTGGTTTCCAAACCCTGAACCATTCTTGCGAGATCTTGGTTTTCAGCCATTTGAGCTGTAATTCTGCGAAGGAAAGCATCTCCCTCATCACGGATGTCATCGGTCGGGAAAACAAGTCCTAGATGGCTACTTATTAGCTCAAGTCCAGCAACTGCAGCCTGAGGGAACTCTGAATCAGCTAGGTAGTGAGGAATCAATAAGACAAAGCCAGTGCTCGGGATGTTTGCCTGAGTCAGCCTGTATTCAAGTAAGTGCATGATGTTGCCCGGAACTTGAGTGCGTGGCTTCCACTCTGAATACTCCGCAATTACTTCTTTTTGGTTGCCAGAGACAGTAACTCCAACAGGCTTGGTGTGTGGAATTGGGAATGGAATAGCGTGCAACCAAGTCAGATCTTCAATAGCCAAAAGGCTAAACAACTGCTCTATTGCGGAGGCGAATGCCTCCCATTTGAAATCTGGTTCATAGCCGTTGAGGAAAAGGAACTGGGTTCCTACTTCATCTCGAACTAGGTGCAGAGAAAGAGTGGCTGGCTGATAGTCCTCAATGTGATCCTGCTCAAAATACATGACAGGTCGTCTTGAACGATAATCCAGAAGTTCGTCATTATTGAAGACCACGATTGTCTCGTACTCAAGGTTTCCAAGAATGTGGTCCGAAATTTGCTGCATCGCTGAACCTGCATCTGTGAAGCCAGATATAGAGGCGAACAGATGCAGTCCCTCTGGTACGAATACATCAGAGTTAACAAGAGTGAACAGAGAATTTGGCTGTGCCATGGGTTCATTCTACTTTCCCTAGATAACATGGAGTTCATGACCTCTATCTCTTACAAAGTATTAGCCAGCGCTCCTAAATCATCATCAGACTCAATTGCTGTTTATGCAGTTGGCCTAGAAGGCAAAGACCTCAAGCTCCAAGGCTCTGCAGCTAAGGTTTCTGGACTCAAATCCCTAAACCTTAAAGCTCTAGCAGTATCAGGTGCTTACGAAGCAACCTCAAGAGTTAGCGTTGGTGCAGACGTGATTGGTCTGATCGGAATTGGATCAGGGCTATCAACACACTCAAAGGCTAGAGAAGTTGGTGGAGCGATTGGTAGAGCGTTCAATGATGCCAAGACCATCAACATCGACATTCCTCTAGCATCTGCAGAGATAGCTCTCGCACTTCTAGAAGGTATCGCTATTGTTCAGTACGACTACAGCCACTACAAATCAGGTGAAAAGAAGGTTGCTGCTCTCAAGACTGTGAACCTAATTACCTCAAACAAGGTTCAGAAGTCAGATCTAGACAGACTTAAGGTTCTTTCTGCTGCGCTGAACCAAACCAGAGACCTGGTTAATGCACCAGGCAATGATCTATACCCAGCAAAGATGGCTGAAATTGTAAAGTCTCAATCAAAGATTCCTGGTGTAACCGTTGAAATTTGGGATGAGAAGAAACTAGCTAAAGAAAAGTGCACCGGAATTCTTTCTGTCGGTCAGGGTTCAGTTCGTGGTCCACGTCTTGTAAAGATCACATACTCCCCTTCAAAGGCAAAGGCTCACCTTGCCCTAGTTGGTAAAGGAATCACTTTCGATACCGGAGGTATCTCTCTAAAGCCAGCCACTGGAATCTTGGGCATGAAGTACGACATGGCGGGTGCAGCTACTGTAGCTCAGGCTGCTTTGGCAATTGCCAAGTTAGGTCTTCCAATTAAGGTAACTGCGTTCATGTGTATCGCTGAGAACATGCCTTCAGGCTCTGCTACTAGACCAAATGACGTGATTACTTTCCGCAATGGCAAGTCTGTTGAAGTTACCAACACAGATGCAGAAGGCCGTCTAGTCCTAGCTGATGGACTGATCTTAGCTTCAGAACTAAAGCCAGATCTAATCATCGACGTGGCTACCCTCACCGGAGCAGCAAGAGTTGCCCTAGGTAACCGTTACTCAGGTCTCATGGGTGATGACAACTCTGTAGCAGTGGTTGAAAAAGCTGCGGCAAAAGCAGGAGAACTTGTATGGCACATGCCTTTGGCTGAAGAGCTAACCGATCTCATCAAGTCAGATATTGCAGACCTGATGAACAGCCGAGTTGGTAACCCATCAGGTGGAATGCTCGTAGGTGGTCTATTCCTTAGAGAATTCATCGGATTAGCCTCTGCTAAAGGCTCAGATCGCTTGAACTGGGCCCACATTGATTTTGCTACTGCGGCCAATAATGACCTTGCTCCTTACGGCTATGCCGTCAAGGGTGCTACCGGTTCCATGGTCAGAACCCTGGTTACCATAGCCGAGCAGATGAGCACTAAACAGAAGAAATAGTCTTCTAGTAATCTTTATACCGAACCCTACATATTCAATTCTCTTTGAGGAGCTAAATTGGCTGAGCATAATTTCGATGTCGTAATCCTTGGTGGCGGAAGCGGTGGCTATGCAGCTGCTCTTCGTAGTTCACAACTTGGACTATCGGTTGCACTAATCGAACGCGACAAGCTAGGTGGAACCTGTTTGCACCGTGGTTGTATTCCAACCAAAGCTCTTCTTCACTCAGCTGAAGTTGCAGATGTAACTCGCGAAGCCGGTGCTGTTGGAATCCAGGCAACCTTCCAAGGTGTCGACATGCCACAGGTGAACAAGTACCGCGATGGAATTGTTGATCGCTTGTTCAAGGGTCTAACTGGATTGGTTTCTGCAAAAGAAATCACAGTAGTTTCTGGTGAAGGAAGACTTGTTGCTCCAAAAACTATTTCAGTAAATGGAGATCTATACACAGGTAAAAACATTGTTCTTGCAACTGGTTCATACAGCAAGACTCTTCCTGGTTTGGAAATCGGTGGAAGAGTAATTACTTCAGAGCACGCTCTTCAACTTGATTTTGTTCCAAGCAAGGTAATCGTTCTCGGTGGCGGAGTTATTGGTGTTGAGTTTGCATCAATCTGGCGTTCGTTCGGAACTGATGTAACAATCATCGAAGGTCTGCCAACACTTGTCCCGAACGAAGATGCATCAGTTAGTAAGGCAATGGAGAGAGCATTCCGTAAGCGCGGAATCAACTTCAAAACTGGCGTTCGATTCCAGGGAGTTCAGCAAAGTGCAACTGGTGTTGTTGCAAATCTTGAGAATGGTGAAACTTTTGAAGCAGAGCTAATGCTCGTTGCTGTTGGTCGTGGACCAAACACTGCTGGCTTCGGTTACGAAGAGCACGGCGTGAAGATGGATCGCGGTTACGTTCTAACCAACGAGAGACTAGAAACTTCTGTTCCTGGTGTTTACGCAGCGGGAGATATTGTTCCTGGATTACAACTTGCACACAGAGGATTCCAGCAGGGTGTTTTCATTGCTGAAGAAATCGCAGGTCTACGTCCAGCTGCAATTGATGAACTAGGTATTCCTAAGGTTACATACTCAGAGCCTGAGATTGCATCTGTCGGTCTAACTGAAGCCAAAGCTGCAGAGACTTATGGACAGGACAACATTTCTGTTTATGAATACAACCTTGGTGGAAACGGTAAGAGCCAGATCCTAGGCACCGCTGGTTTCATCAAACTCATTCGTCGTAACAATGGACCAATCATTGGTATCCACATGATCGGTTCACGTGTTGGTGAACAGATCGGTGAAGCTCAACTTATAGTCAACTGGGAAGCATTCCCTGAAGAGGTTGCTTCATTAGTTCACGCCCACCCAACAATGAACGAAGCTATCGGTGAAGCCCACATGGCTCTTGCTGGTAAGCCACTTCACGCACACGCCTAAACTAGAGATTGCCCACAAGGAGTAAATAATGAGCGAAGTAAAACTTCCAGCACTAGGTGAGAGCGTCACCGAAGGAACCATCACTAGATGGCTAAAGAAAGTCGGCGACACTGTCGCAATTGATGAAGCCCTGGTTGAAGTATCAACCGACAAGGTTGACACCGAGATCCCTTCTCCAGTAGCTGGAGTACTTCAAGAGATTCTTGTTCAGGAAGATGAAGTTGCTCTCGTTGGTGCAGTTCTCGCAATCATCGGTGATGGTGTTGCATCTAGTGCACCTGCTGCCGCTACCCCACCGGTAGTTGAGACTCCTGCAGCAGCTCCGGTTGCTGCTCCAGTTGTGGAGGCACCAGTTGTAGCAGCTCCTGTGGTTACTCCAGTTGTTGAAACTCCTGTAGCTGCACCTGTTGTTGCGCCAGTCGTAGCAGCCCCTGTTGTTTCAGCTCCAGCTCCAACACTTCCAGTCTTCACACCTCAGGTATCAACTCCTGCAGCTCCTGCAGCAAACACTGATCCAAGTTATGTAACACCTTTGGTTAGAAAGCTTGCTGCTGAATCAGGTGTAAACCTTGCTGCTGTAGCAGGTACCGGTGTTGGCGGAAGAATTCGTAGAGAAGATGTTCTAACTGCAGCTAGCGGTGCTTCATCTGCTCCAGCAGCAGCTCCAGCATTCACTGCTGCTCCATCAGCTCTTCGCGGAACTGTTGAACCAATGTCAAGACTTCGCAAAGTCTTAGGTGAAAGAGCAGTTGCCTCTATGGTTTCAACTGCTCAACTAACAACTGTTGTTGAAGTTGACGTCACCAAGATCGCTCAGTTGCGTTCAAAGGTGCAAGCAGAATTCACAGCCAAGACAGGCGTAAAGCTAAACTTTATGCCGTTCTTCTTCCTAGCAGCTGCTGAAGCTCTTCGCACCAACCCGAAGATCAACGCCACCATCGATGGTGAAAACATTGTTTACCACGCAACAGAGAACATCAGCTTTGCTGTTGACACCGAACGTGGTTTGCTTACTCCAGTGATTCGTGATGCAGCGTCATTGAGCCTTGGTGCAATTGCACAGCAGATTGCTGACATGGCAGCAAGAACTCGTGAAAACAAGTTGAAGCCAGACGAGCTATCAGGTGGAACCTTCACATTGACCAACACTGGTTCAAGAGGAGCTCTATTCGATACTCCTGTTGTCTTCTTACCTCAGTCAGCCATTCTTGGCACAGGTGTAGTTGCTAAGCGTCCTGTAGTTGTTACTGATGAAAATGGTCAGGACAGCATCGCTATCAGAAGCATGGTCTACCTTGCTTTGTCATATGACCACCGACTAATTGATGGTGCAGATGCAAGCCGATTCCTAGTCGATGTCAAGACAAGACTTGAGCAGGCTAACTTCCAGGCAAACTTCGGTTTCTAGTAAACCTTTGACACGATGACTTGGTTACTTTGTGACCATGCATCTGCCCTGAAGTACTTCTGATCGCAAACTCTCTTGACCTTTAGCTGAATCAAGCCCCCTAGTCTCTGCATACTCGCAACCTTGTATTTGGTTCCTCCAATAGACACAGTTTTGAGTTTGGCTACCTGCCCAAGAATCATTGATTCAACCTCTATCGGTATCGAGCATCTGTCGATCGACTCCGCTACTTCAAGTGGAGCTACGACTTCAACATCTGCAACTACCGGTCTTGGAAGCAATGCAGTTAAGGCAACGACTGCAGCAATCGTTCCCATGATTA
>JBJOQP010000008.1:0-21259 GCA_046049845.1 Actinomycetota bacterium | reverse complement strand
ACATTAGTTGTTCTCCTTGTTCTTAGCGGATGAATCCTTATCAGCAGCTGCTTTACGCTCTGCAATTGTCTGGCGACGTTCAGCTTCCTTAGAGGACTTTGCAAGCTTTCCAGCTGACACTGTAGGAGCAACTCTGAAGCCACCTCTACCGGTGTAACCGAAGGCTGAGCTGTCTCTTAGTTGAAGTCCTGTCCATGAGTTTCCAGATAGGAAGAACTTGCTCTTCGTAATGAGTCTGAAAGCAGGATAAGTGAAGAGGAATACAACAGTGATGTCGATCAGAGTTGTTAGACCAAGTGTGAATGCGAAGCCCTTTACGTTACCTACTGTGAGGATGTAAAGAACAACAGAGGCTAGAAGGCTCACAGCACCAGAAACAAGGATTGTTCTCTTAGCTCTGTTCCAAGCACTTTCTACCGCTACGTATAGTGGCTTACCTTCACGCAGTTCATCCTTCACTCTTTCGTAGTAAACGATGAATGAGTCAGCGGTAATACCAATACCCATGATCAAACCAGCGATACCAGAAAGAGACAGTCTGTAGTCCGCTCTCCAGGTGAGAAGCGCAATCAAAACGTAGGTCAGGATACCGGCAACAATTAGGGATCCCACTGTGATTACTGCTAGTCCTCTGTACTGGAACACAGAGTAGATAACTACCAAGATAAGACCAATCAAACCTGCAAGTAGACCTGCAGCTAACTGCTCTGAACCTAGGGTTGCAGAAATGTTTTCCTGAGATTGAACAGCGAATGAGATTGGCAATGAACCGTACTTCAGCTGGTCAGCTAGGACTTTAGAGCTTGCCTGGTCAAATGAGCCAGTGATCTGAGCTGAACCACCAGTGATAACTGCCTGGGTTGTTGGAGCGGTGATTACATAACCATCGATAGTTACTGCGAATCGGTTCTGAGGCTCTTTCAGTGGGAATAGACGCTCAGTAACCTTTGCGAACTTGTCGCCACCTTCTGCATTGAAGTTTAGGTTTACTGCCCACTCGTTGGTGGCAACACCGTTTGCTCCAGTAACAGTTCCCGCGTCAGCACCTTCAAGGTCTAGACCAGTAATTTCTACTGGGCCAAGAATGTACTTTTCGCCAAGGCTTCTGTCACAAGTAACTAGAGGCTTTGTTGCATCATCAATCTGGCCAGGTTCGCGGAACTTAGTTGAACAATCTAGGTTCTCGTACTCTTTCTGAAGAGCAGCGGAGACCTGGTTTAGGTCGCTAGGAGTTGTTGGCTTAGCAGATGAAGTCTTAATTGGCTTTGATCCATCTTTACCAATTTCTGTTTTGCTACCAACAGAAGCCACAAGAACAGGTCGGAACTCAAGTTTTGCTGAGCTCTTGATCAAAGCAAGAGTGTTGCTGTCTGGAATGCCTGGGATAGAAACGACGATGTTGTTTCCAGAAGTGTTGATTTGTGCTTCGCTAACACCAGTTGAGTCAACACGCTGTCTAATGATTGAAACAGCCTGGTCTAGTTGCTCAGGAAGAATTTGCTTTCCCTCTTCAACAATCGGAGTCAGGATGATCTGAGTTCCACCAGAGAGGTCTAGAGCGAGGTTAGGAACGAAGGTAGCCTTCGGAACACCGGTGACTACGTTCAGCCCAATGATTCCTACAATTCCAAGAACTAATGACAGCAGCCAAGTAAGTGATCTCAGTGCCGCTCTAGTTGCAGTGCGCTTTTCAGACAAAATCGTGCCTTTTCTATTTGTGGATGCTAATTACTTAGCAGTCTTCTTGGTTGCTGTGGTCTTAGTTGTTTTAGCCGCTGGAGTCTTTGTAGCTGCAGGCTTCTTTGCAGCAGTCTTTGCTGCAGCAGGCTTAGCCTTTGCTGGAGCTTCTGCCTTGACCTCTACAGAGGCTGGAGCCACTGTGCGAACAGCAGCCTTTAGGAATTCGATTCTGGTTCCAGGTGTTGTCTCAACGACTACAGAGTCCTCCAAGATTGAAACAATCTTGCCCTTGATGCCACCCAACATGATTACCTGTGCACCAACGGCTACAGATGCCTCTAGGGCCTTAGCCTGTTTGGTTCTTCTGCTGTTGCTGAAGAAGATGAATGCCAGAAAAACGGCAAGGATGACTAATAACTCCATGTTGGACCAATCGTTTGTTTGGGATTTGCTACTAGTCGATTATAAGCGACAGGCTAGTCGAATAACCCCTGAGAGCCAGTTGGAGGGGTCAATCCAAGGTGCTTATAGCCTGCAGTTGTGGCCTGCCTTCCCCTGGTTGTTCTTACTAAAAGACCAATACGAAGCAGGAATGGCTCAACAACGCTCTCAATTGTGTCTGATTCCTCCCCTAAGGCCACACTTAGGGTGTTCAAGCCAACCGGTTTACCCTCAAATTTCACAATAAGAGCTTCAAGTACAGAGCGATCTAGCCTGTCTAGCCCTAATTCATCCACTTCATAAAGATCTAGAGCTGAAGTAACCGATGTTTCAGAGACTTTGCCGTTTGAATTCACTAAGGCAAAGTCTCTAACTCTCCTAAGCAAACGGTTAGCAATTCTCGGAGTTCCTCTTGATCTAGAGGCAATTAGAGCAAGAGCTTCCTGCCCAACATCAAGGCTCATTAGATTCGCTGCTCTGGAGACGACCTCTTGGAGTTCGTCGTCAGAGTAGAAATCTAAGTTGGCAGTGAAGCCAAAGCGGTCTCTAAGTGGGTTTGGTAGCAATCCACTTCTGGTTGTTGCTCCAACAAGGGTAAATGGGTCAAGATCTAACGAGATGCTTGTTGCTCCCGCGCCTTTACCGACCATCACATCGACTCTGAAGTCTTCCATTGCTAGATAAAGCATCTCTTCGGCAGATCTAGACATTCGGTGAATTTCATCAATAAATAGAACTTCACCAGCAGACAAGGAAGAAAGAATGGCTGCCATGTCCCCCGCATGCTGGATGGCAGGACCTGAAGTCATTCTCAAGGGCCTCGATGACTCATGAGCCACAATCATGGCAAGGGTGGTCTTACCCAAGCCAGGAGGTCCTGCAAGGAGGATGTGATCTGGTGTTCGCTGCTGAATTGATGCGGCTTCAATCAAAAGTTGAATTTGACCACGAACTTTGTGTTGACCAACGAACTCACTCAAGGACTGTGGTCTGATGGCTGATTCAAAAACTAGATCTGAGCTATCAGCATCCGAGCCCATCAACTCTTCTGACATAACGGGCTACTTCCGTCCGCTAGAGAGATTAGAAAGGCTGAGCTTTAGTAGTTCAGATTCGCTAGAACCAGGGCTGCTCTTCAAGGCGGCCTCTACGGCTGTTCTTGCCAACTTCTCCTGATAACCAAGCCCTACAAGTGCAGCGATAACAGAACTTTCAGAACTACCCGAGCTCTTCGCTTCTCCTTCAAGAGAAACCAGCTTGCCGGTCAAACTCAAAACAATCAGTTTTGCGGTCTTTGGGCCAATACCTGTCACAGCTTTGAACATTGAATCATCTGCTGTAGCAACTGCTTTAGCGATTCCGTCTACGCCTAAGTGAGCCAATACAGACATTGCTGATTTAGGTCCAACACCTGATACAGAACACAGCAGATTGAATCCCTCTAATTCGTCTTCAGTTTGAAAACCAAACAAAATCTGAGCATCTTCTCTAATGATGTGTGCTGTGTGCAGGGACAATTCCTGCTGAGTGAAGCTCAATTGATATAGATCTGGGGTTACGTTTACGGAATAACCGACGCCACCGCAGTCAATAACTAACTGACCCGCTTTACGGCTGAGTACAGAACCTCTGAGATGAGCAATCACAGAACAAGGATAACTGGGCTAGCGAGATTTCTTAGATGACGCGATGGCATTGCGCCATTTCTCTTGAGCTTTTGTTTCTGTTGAAACTTGGGACAAAACTGTCTTTCCACCGCGCCAAGCTAATGTCACAGCAATTGCTAGAGCATCAGCAGCATCAGCAGGTTTAGGTATTTCCTTTAGTTTCAAGATTTGCATCATCATGTTGGTCACCTGCACTTTGTTGGCACGACCACTTCCTGTTACTGCCGCTTTAACCTCTGTTGGGGTGAAGTATGTAACTGGAATTTGTCTTTGGTGAGCAAGGTAAGAAATTACACCTGACACTTGGGCAACACCCATGACACTCTTTAGATTCT
Organism: Actinomycetota bacterium; assembly: GCA_046049845.1. GTDB lineage: Bacteria > Actinomycetota > Actinomycetes > Actinomycetales > Microbacteriaceae > Rhodoluna. The sequence goes on along the minus strand of JBJOQP010000008.1, from coordinate 17,136 downwards.
GCTGAGCAAAAACTCTCTCAATTGCAATCTGCTCAGGCTTAATGCGATCTAAGAGTTTGGCAATCTGGTCTCCAATGATTGCAATTCGTGCAGTGTCATCTAAAGATTTATCAGATTCAAATACCCCGACCTCAAGAAAATTAACTTGTCTCGAGGAACTCTTGGCGACAATTCCAAAACCACAGCGAGTAAGACCAGGGTCAAACCCTAGAAGAACACTCTCGGTTTTATTCGGCATCTAGTTGAGCCGCAACCTCTGCGGACATATCAAAGTTTGTGTAGACGTTTTGAACTTCATCTGAATCTTCAAGACCATCAATCAAAGCGATGACTTTGCGAGCTGTGTCAATATCTGTTTGGACAGGCATTGAAGAAACAAACTCAACGTCAGCACTCTCATAGTCAATTCCTGCGTTCTGCAAAGCTTCACGAACTTCAACCATCTTCGATGGGTCTGTAGTAATGACTAGCTGGTAGCCACGGTCTTGAACGTCTTCAACACCAACTTCTAGGACAGCATCAAGAACAGAATCTTCAGTTGTTGTCTCTGTCTTCTCCACAACAATTACACCCTTGCGGCTGAACTGATAAGAAACTGAACCAGGGTCCGCCATGGTTCCACCGTTTCTTGAAACGGCTAGACGAACTTCGGCAGCTGCTCTGTTCTTGTTGTCTGTCAAACATTCGATTAGAAGCGCTACTCCGTTAGGACCGTAGCCTTCATACATGATGGTCTGGTATTCAACACCAGAACCGTCGAGACCTGCACCGCGCTTGATTGCTGATTCGATGTTGTCTTTTGGAAGAGAAGACTTACGACCCTTTTGAATTGCATCGTAAAGAGTTGGGTTACCTTCGAGGTCTGGTCCACCGATTCTGGCCGCTACTTCAATGTTCTTGATTAGCTTGGCGAATAGTTTCGCTCTGCGACCGTCGATGATCGCTTTCTTGTGCTTGGTGGTTGCCCATTTGGAATGGCCCGACATGATGCTCCTTGTGTTTATTTCTAGACAAGTTTAGTTAGCAGATTGAAAATCCGCAGTTTTACACATCTCAACAAAGTATTCATGCACGGCATTTTCCCCAGTTACCTCAGGGTGGAAGCTGATACCTAGGAGGTTCCCCTGCCTTACTGCCACTACCCTGCCATCTTCCAGAGTCGCTAGTTTCTGAACGCTTGGACCCGCATCGAGCACTATTGGTGCCCTGATGAAAGCCGCATGAACCGGACGATCAATACCAGCGAAGTTCAAATCAGCTTCAAAAGAGTCAAGTTGAGATCCAAATGCATTTCTTTGTACAGCCACATCTAAACCACCGAAAGTCTTTTGACCTTCAATGCCATCAACGATTCGATCGGCTAGGAGAATCAATCCTGCACAGGTTCCAAATGCTGGAAGCCCATTTTGAATGAGTGTGATTATTGGTTCTCTGAGTTCATATACGGAACTCAGCTTGTCGATGACTGTGCTTTCACCACCTGGAATAACTAATCCAGAAATTCCAGTTAGATCGGCTGGTTTTCTTACACGAGTTGTTGGAACGCCAAGCTCTTCAAATGTTTGAAGATGCTCTCGGAAGTCTCCCTGAAGGGCAAGAACTCCTATTGGACCCAAGAACTACCAGCCTCTGTCAGCTAACCGGTGCGGAGCAGGAAGATCAGCAACGTTGATACCGACCATTGCTTCACCTAGTCCGCGGCTAACGTTCGCAAGAACGTCTGGGTCATCAAAACTTGTAGTTGCCTTAACAATCGCGCTTGCTCTTGCTGCTGGGTTTCCAGACTTGAAGATTCCTGAACCAACGAATACACCGTCAGCACCCATCTGCATCATTAGTGCAGCATCAGCAGGAGTTGCAATTCCACCTGCAGTGAAAAGTACAACTGGAAGCTTTCCAGTGCGAGCAACTTCTCTAACTAGTTCTAGAGGAGCTTGAAGTTCTTTAGCAGCCACGTAAAGTTCGTCTTCAGACTTAGCTGAAAGAGCACGGACTTCACCAAGAATGGTTCTGATGTGCTTCATTGCTTCGCTAACGTCTCCAGTACCTGCTTCACCCTTTGAACGAAGCATTGCTGCACCTTCGGTTACGCGACGAAGTGCTTCACCTAGGTTTGTTGCACCACAAACAAATGGGACATCAAACTTCCACTTATCAATGTGGTGAACGTAGTCTGCTGGAGAAAGAACTTCAGATTCGTCTATGTAGTCAACCTTTAGAGACTGCAAAATCTGAGCTTCAACGAAGTGTCCGATTCTGGCTTTAGCCATGACTGGAATAGAAACACTTGAAATGATCTGATCGATTAGGTCTGGATCGCTCATACGAGCAACTCCACCTTGTGCTCTAATGTCTGCAGGAACTCGCTCAAGAGCCATTACCGCTACAGCACCTGCATCTTCAGCAATCTTTGCTTGATCTGCAGTAACCACGTCCATGATTACGCCGCCCTTGAGCATTTCTGCAAGGCCGCGCTTTACTAGTGGTGTTGATTTAGAGTCATTTGCTTTATCAGTCATGCCACTATTCTAAATGCCCCGAACAGCCCCTAAAGCAATGTTAAGAATTGTTGAGCCAGGCGTTAGCAATTTCAATGCGAACATCGCCAAGAAGCTTAGGAAGTGCCTTGGTTTGAGCGATAATCGGGAAGAAATTAGAGTCGTTCCGCCATCTAGGCACGACGTGTTGGTGCAGATGAGAGGCAATACCCGCCCCTGCTACCTCACCCTGGTTCATACCAATGTTGAAGCCATGGGCTCCACCAACAGCCTTGAGAACGCGCATGGCCTTCTGGGTTAGTTCGCCATATTCAAGAATCTCTTCAGGACTAGCGTCTGTGTAGTTAGGAATGTGACGGTAAGGGACCACTAGAAGATGTCCTGAGTTATAAGGGTAAAGATTCAGAAGGACAAAGCAACTGACTCCCCTATGGACGATAAGAGCCTGCTCATCACTCAAGGAAGGAGCAATACAGAAAGGGCAGTCGTCATCGTGCGGTTGAGTACCGGACTGGATGTAGACCAGGCGGTGTGGGGTCCACAGCCTTTGGAAAGGATCCGACACTCCTTGAAGAGCAGCTGCATCCTCAGCTCCAGTAAAGTCCTCGTTCACTAGACCTGCACTTTTTCTGCGATGTCTTTCAAGATACGAGCAATAGCTTCTTCTCTTGGAATTCCGTTGATCTGTGAGCCGTCTCTGAATCTGAATGAAACCGCACCCTGAGACTGGTCATCAGCACCCGCAATAAGCATGTATGGAACCTTAGCCAGAGTGTGATTGCGAATCTTCTTCTGCATGCGCTCGTCGCTGTCATCAATCTGAATGCGAACACCTGCTGCTCTAAGCTCTGCAGCAATTCCGTGTAGGTAAGGGCTGAACTCATCGGCAACTGGAACACCAACAACCTGAACAGGAGCCAACCATGGTGGGAAGTGTCCAGCGTAGTGCTCGGTAAGCACTCCGAAGAATCTCTCGATAGAGCCAAACAAGGCTCTGTGAATCATCACAGGACGCTTCTTAGTTCCATCGGGAGCGGTGTATTCAAGATCGAATCTCTCAGGCAAGTTGAAGTCCAACTGGATTGTAGACATCTGCCAGGTACGACCGATTGCGTCTTTAGCTTGAACAGAAATCTTTGGACCATAGAAAGCAGCGCCACCTGGATCTGGAACTAACTGCAAACCAGAGTTGGTAGCAACTCTTTCAAGAGTTTCAGTAGCCTCAACCCAAATGTCGTTGTCTCCAACGAACTTTGGATTTCCTTCTTCCTTGGTTGAAAGCTCTAGATAGAAATCTGTCAGACCATAGTCACGAAGTAGTTCAAGAACGAAGTTCAAAACATTTGTTAGTTCAACTTCGATGCTCTCTCTTGCTACATACAAGTGAGCGTCATCTTGAGTGAACCCTCTAGCTCTAGTAATTCCGTGAAGAACACCAGACTTCTCATATCTATAGACAGTTCCAAACTCAAACATGCGAAGCGGAAGGTCTCTATATGAACGTGCTTGGGATTTATAGATCAAGCAGTGGAAAGGACAGTTCATTGGCTTCAGGTAGTAATCCTGTGCCTGACGCTTTACGTTTCCTTCGTCATCAAGTTCTTCATCGAGTTTTAGTGGAGGGAACATGCCTTCGGCATACCACTCAAGGTGACCAGAAGTCTCAAATAGGTTTGCCTTGGTTACGTGAGGGCTATAAACAAACTCATAGCCACTCTCCTCATGACGCTTGCGAGAGTAATCTTCCATGACCTTGCGAATGATTCCACCGCGAGGATGGAACACTGCCAGACCAGATCCAATTTCCTCTGGGAATGAAAACAGATCAAGTTCTGCACCAAGACGTCTGTGGTCTCTCTTAGCTGCTTCTTCAAGCTGAAGTTGGTGTGCCTTAAGTTCATCCTTGGTGGGCCAGGCTGTTCCATAAATTCTTTGTAGCTGCTTGTTGGCTTCGTTACCTCGCCAATATGCAGCAGCAACTCGAGTCAGGGCAAAACCATTACCGATCATTCTTGTGTTTGGAAGGTGTGGACCTCTACATAGGTCCTTCCAAACAACGACGCCTTCTTTTGCATCAAAGTTGTCATAAATAGTTAGCTCGCCTGAGCCAACTTCAACAGATGCTTCGCCAACATCAGAATTGCCTGACTTCAAACCAATAAGTTCAAGTTTGTAAGGCTCATTGCTTAGTTCAACGCGAGCATCATCATCGGTAGTTGCTCTTCTAACAAATCTCTGACCACTTCTGATGATTCTTTCCATTTCCTTCTCTAAGGCCTTTAGATCCTCAGGAGTAAATGGACTGTCAACATCAAAGTCATAGTAGAAACCATCTTTGATTGGAGGACCAATACCTAGCTTGGCTTCAGGGTTAATTGTTTGAACTGCCTGAGCTAGAACGTGAGCGGCAGAGTGTCTAAGAATGTTAAGACCATCAGGACTGTCGATTGTGATGGCATCAACGACATCGCCGTCTTGAACAGTGTGTGCCAAGTCTTTAGGTTCCCCGTTGACCTTCATGGCAACAACGGTCTTCTCGGTAAACAAAGTAAAGCCCGTCGAGGTAGCAGAAACCTGCTGCTTTTGACCGTTCAGGACTATTGATACTTCAATGTTGCTATTCAAAATTGCTCCGTTACCTTGTATCGCTCAAGTCTATTCCAGAGAAACTAAGGCATGCCTTACTACTAGAAACAGTCTTGATGGTGTTTCCTAGAGACATGACTGAAGCAAATAGCAAAAAGATAGACACCGAGATTGCCAAGGCTGAGTTCCAACGCCAAACCATGGCAGCCAAGCTCAATTGGCTAAGAGCAGGTGTTTTAGGTGCAAATGACGGAATCATGTCCACCTCAGGTCTAGTCCTAGGTGTTGCCGCAGCTCCAGGTGCAACCGCATCTTCAATCCTGATTGCAGGAACAGCAGCAGTAGTTGCAGGATCAATCTCAATGGCCGGTGGCGAATACACATCAGTGAGCGCTCAAAGAGACAGCGAGAAGGCTGCTCTAGCCGTTGAACGTCAAGAACTAAAAGACAACCCAGAATTGGAACTTAGAGAACTCGCTTGGTTTTATGAGCAAAAAGGAATTTCGCCTGATCTAGCAATAAAGATTGCCGAAGAGCTAACAGCCCAGGATGCTTTGAAAGCTCACGCTGAAGCTGAGCTTGGTATTGATTCAGATCACCATGTCAGCCCAACTCAAGCTGCACTCTCTTCCTTCGTAGCATTTGGTCTAGGTGGATTACTCCCCCTAGTCGCAGTTACTGGCCCTTGGCAGGAATATCGAATTCAAGCAACAGTGGCTTCTGTCGCATTTGCTCTTGTAATCACCGGTTACGTTGCTGCCAAGATCGGTAAAGCCAAGTCTGGCCGAGGAATAGTTAGAAACTTGTTTGTCAGCGGAATGACAATGGGCGTCACATACGCAATTGGATTGTTGGTGGGCACACACTTAGTGTGATTTAGTTCGCAACACATCTTCTTCGGAGTAATGAAGCACTCCTTCAGGTGTATCTAAGACTTTCGGGGAAATAGCTTGAAGAGTATGTAGGCACCTAACGGTGTAATCAAATAACTCAGGATTATGGCGGGAAGCAGTTTGTATCCCTGTCTCACTCCAAACCTGCTAGAGAGAATTCCCAACCCGAGATATGTGAAAAGCCACATGAAATCAAATAATGATGGATAAAAAGTTGTACTCATTTGGCCATTACCCCCAGACACTCTGCCTATTCGGTATAAGTCTAACTACTTGCCTGGGATGAAAGACGAGCTTTGAAAAAAAATCAAACTCAAATCCCTATGTCCAGAAAATTTCACAGTGCTAGTACAGGAACGAAGCGAGTTTTAGAACAATGTAGATGAACACCAAATAGATCAGAGTCCTTACACCAGGACTCAACTTAAGCAGGAAATTCGAAATCCTAGTTAACTTGTTTTGTCTGAAGAGGACGAAGACTACTAAGCCGACCATCAAGAGCACAATAGATCCAAACGCCCTGACTGATAGATAGTCCGAAAAAAGTCCCAATCCTCCCCCTAACAAAGTTCCCAATTGGTATCAGGTTAGCCGATAAAGTCCATAAGTCGAAGGTCACATTCATTTACTCGATGCAAAATAATCCTGAAGCTACTCCCCATGTATTTACAGGTTTGAATTGGTGGACGATACTGGGTTCGAACCAGTGACCCCTTCCATGTCAAGGAAGTGCGCTACCACTGCGCCAATCGTCCGTAGGTATTTCTTGGAGGTGGAGACGGGATTTGAACCCGTGGGTTGACAGCTTTGCAGGCTGTTGCTTTGGGCCGCTCAGCCACTCCACCATGTAACAAAGGATCTTGGTTTAGACCGCTTCGAGCGGATGACGAGATTCGAACTCGCGACCCCAACCTTGGCAAGGTTGTGCTCTACCAACTGAGCCACATCCGCATGTCTCTTTCAAGACAACTAAACCCTAACCGATTTAGGCAAATTTAGTCAAAAGTAAACCCCGGTGTTGAATACACCGGGGTTTACTAAATTGACTTATTTAGCCTTTGTCAGCGCCGAAAGCATAGGCTTCTTCACCGTGAACAACAGTGTCGATACCTGCGATTTCGTCTTCAGCTGTGACTCTGAAGCCCATGGTCTTCTCGATAATCCAGCCAATTGCGAAGGCAATAACGAAGGAGTAAGCCAGTACCGCTCCTGCTCCAACTGCTTGCTTCCAAAGCTGCTCGAAGCCGTGTCCGAAGGCGAAGCCAACATCGCGACCGAAGACACCGATGTATAGAGTTCCTACGATTCCACCAACAAGGTGAATACCAACTACGTCTAGAGAGTCATCGAAGCCGAGCTTGTACTTCAGGTCGATTGCTAGAGCAGAAAGAGCACCAGCGATAAGACCTAGCAGCATTCCCCAAACTGGATCTACAGCAGCACATGCGGGAGTGATAGCAACTAGACCTGCGATAGCACCAGAACCTGCACCGATAGATGTTGCCTTACCGTGGCGAAGTTTCTCAACAAGAACCCAACCGATCATCGCTGCAGAAGGAGCTGCAATTGTGTTTACGACAACAAGAGCTGCAACACCATCAGCACCTAGTTCGCTACCTGCGTTGAATCCGAACCAACCGAACCAAAGAAGTGCAACACCAAGAAGTGTTAGTGGAACGTTGTGTGGCTGTGTGATGCCCTTGCTGAATCCAAATCTCTTTCCAAGAACGAGAGCAAGTGCAAGACCAGCAGCACCAGAGTTGATGTGAACTGCAGTTCCACCAGCGAAGTCAATGACACCTAGCTGAACTAACCAGCCACCATCGCTGTGGTCTTCAGCAGATCCGTAGTTGAATACCCAGTTTGCTACCGGGAAGTAAACAATTGTTGCCCAGAAGCCAGCAAAGATCATCCATGCACCGAACTTTGCTCGGTCAGCGATTGCTCCAGAGATAAGAGCAACTGTGATGATTGCGAATGTTGCTTGGAAAGCAACGAAAGCCATTGTTGGGTATGAGTCCACTGTCTCTTTTAGAGATGCAGCTGTTTCAGCTGTTAGACCAAGAGATGCTGTATCAATTCCAAACCAACCAGGGATACCAATATATGTTGGGCTGTCTGAGCTGGCGAAGCTAACTGCATAACCATAAAGAACCCAAAGAACTCCTACAAGACCTAGAGAGCCCCATGAGAGCATCATCATGCTCACAACGCTCTTAGCCTTGACCATACCTCCATAGAAGAATGCAAGTCCCGGTGTCATCAGCAGAACCAGAGCTGCTGAGAACAGAATGAATGTGGTATTTCCTTGATCCATTTGTGCCTCCAAAGATTAACGCCCAGTGTGGGATTGAGATAAGGATGGCCAAAGATTGTTTCAGTAAACCTCAGTAAATGTTTCGGGAATGTTAAAGATTTGCCGTGTCTACCTAGAACACATGGCAGCTAAACGTGAAAGGCAGCGGAGGTATTTCTTACGGTAAGCACCTTCAACGTGGTCTTGACGGAAGATTGAGCCTAATTCCAGACCTGTGTAGGCCAGTGATACTCCAGCCTCGTAGCAGCGGTCTATGAAGCTTACGAACCTAATACCCTCGAACTGGTCGTTGATTAGACGAACATCAGTAATCAAAACTCGATCAAACTGTTCAGAGACTTTGGCATACCTTGATTGGTGAATGGAGCCAAGAAAAGCAACTAGTTCATCAAATGAAGCTGCAAGTGTTTTTTGAGTTGCATCTTCTTCAATTGCTGAAATCTGGGATGCATCAACAGGAGTGAACTCAAAGTTGGCATCTCTGTGTCTGTAGTCTTCACCGTCAATACGAACCATCTGGAACTTATCGGCAACCGACTGGATTTCCCGTTGGAAGCTGTCTGCGGCAAACCTGCCCTCACCAAGAGCAGCTGGTGGTGTGTTTGAGGTGGCCGCGAAGCGAACGCCCTTGGCAGCTAGTTCTTTTAGAAAACGAGACATGATCATGGTGTCCCCTGGATCATCCAGCTCAAACTCATCAATACATAAAAGGTCATACTTTGAGAACTGCTCTACTGCTTGAGCGAAACCTAGGTAACCAATGATGCTCGTATAGGCAAGGAAGGCTCCGAATGCTGACTTTTTGCCACTGTTGAAATAGATGGAAGCCAGTAAGTGCGTCTTGCCTACACCGAATCCACCATCCAGGTAGATACCTAGATTGGCAGAACCTTTCTTACCAATTGACTTGGCAAAGCTGGCTGCCAGAGTTCTGGCTTCTGACTGACTAGCAAATCGAGAGTCTGGGATGTATGAATCAAAGGAAACTTTGGCAAATTCGGCAGGCGGAACTAGCTCTGATAGCAGTTCCGAAACGGAAACTTCAGAGTCTAGATCTGCAATGTTTATGAGCATTCAGGAAATTGCCATTCTTTTGACGAAGAAACTTTGAGAGAATAGTAAGACCGCAATCAACAGCCTAAACCCAGGAGGTTTTCTTATGAGTTATCCAGTTGAATCTAATGCACGTTTTGAACAATATGCTCACCCAGAAGCACTTGTTTCAACCCAGTGGGTAGAAGAAAACCATGGACAGCCTGGACTGGTTCTAATGGAGTGCAACGAAGACATTCTGCTTTACTCGACAGGCCACATTGCTGGAGCTGTGAAGATTGACTGGCACACAGAGCTAAACCACCCAGACACCCGCGACTACATCAATGGTGAGGACATGGCTAAATTGCTTTCTTCTAAGGGAGTAAGCCGCGAAGACACTATCGTGCTTTACGGCGACAAGAGCAACTGGTGGGCAACCTACGCGATGTGGGTATTCAAGCTGTTTGGACACGAAGACATTCGCATCATGGATGGCGGACGAGCCAAGTGGGTTGAAGAAGGAAGAGCTCTCACTAAAGATGTTGTTGAGCGTCCAGCAACCCAGTATCCAGTTGTTGCTCGAGATGACTCAAGCATCAGGGCTTTCAAGGATGATGTCCTTGCTCACTTCGGTAAGCCGATGATTGACGTAAGAAGCCCACTGGAGTACACCGGTGAGAAGCTACACATGCCTGACTACCCAAACGAAGGTGCCTCTAGAGGTGGACACATTCCAACAGCTAGATCTGTTCCATGGAGCAAGGCTGTGAACGAAGATCAAACTTTCAAGAGCATTGAAGAACTAAACCAGATTTACAGAGTTGACGCTGGAATCTCAGATGCAAGCGACGTAATCGCCTATTGCCGAATCGGTGAACGTTCAAGCCACACCTGGTTCGTGCTTACTTACCTACTCGGTATCCCAAAGGTTAGAAACTATGACGGTTCATGGACTGAGTGGGGTTCCACAGTTCGAGTTCCAATTGTTAAGGGCGAAGAGCCGGGAGCAGTTCCTGTAGGTTTCTAAGCATGTCTACAACTTCAGAAGCTCAAGAAATCATTGCCGCGTTTGCGGAAGTGCCGCAAAACCTAAAGCTGGAACTATTGCTTGAGTATTCCGAAGCCCTTCCTTCATTGCCTGAAAGATATCAGAATCACCCTGAGCTACTTGAACGAGTAGAAGAGTGTCAATCCCCTGTTTATTTGTTTGTTGAACTTGATGATTCAAAGACGGTAAACATTTTCCTCACCGCCCCAGACGAAGCCCCAACAACTAAAGGTTTCGCAAGCATTCTTCAGCTGGCTTTAGATAATCAGAAGGCTGAAACAGTTCTTGCCTTTGAGGATTCATTCGTAGATGCTCTGGGTATTACAGACCTGGTCTCTCCCCTAAGAATTAGAGGATTGCAGGGAATGCTTATGCGAATAAAGCGTCAAGTCAAAGAGAAGATGATTTGATTCTCACCGAGGTTTATCCAAATTCAGGTGTCACAGGATCTATCTCCCAAGATGATTCAAGTGATTTAGAACACTGGTATCCAAAGGTAGATGGTGTTCGATTCAACTTCGTAATTGCCAACGGAGCATCGCTAACTGAAACAAGCGACAATCTTGCTAACTCAACTGATCGCGCACTGCTTAGATTCATACGATCTCAATCAGATTTGATTATCACAACAGGAAAAACAGCGAGAGCTGAGAACCTGTCCGCATCCAAGTACGCACCGATGCTAATAATCACCAAGTCAACCGAAGAACTTGATTTTCCTGCCGCCACAGATCCAACGGGAAACAATGTGTACATCACCCAGAGACTTGGAACTGTTTATCCGAGCGAGAAAGCTATAGCCATCGGTGGTTTTCAAGAGAACGTTCCGACTTTCATTGAATCATTCTGCAGAGCTAACAATTTTGTAAGACCAGTACTTGAGAGCGGAATTGAAACAGCAAGACTCTTCGGTCTGGAGAGCATGATTGCTGAAGTTAATCTAACCCTCGTAGGTTTCACCAATCAAGATGAAGCCCATAAAGCAGCCAACGAGCTGCTAGAGCAAATTTCATTTGCCAGTCCAATGGTTGTTCAAATTCTTTTATTTGAAAACACCTGGTTCTTTAGATTTGAGTCTCAGTAATCCAGTTTCTGATTGAAGTCTGATACTTCTCTTGGTCGTGATTGTAGAGACGGCAATGTTTAGCACCTTGGATTTCAACCAAAGTGACTCTATGGTTGTGACCTGCAAACAAGTGCACATCAAAGCTTTCGACGTGCCCATCGGTTGACGAGTAGAAAATCAGAATTGGAATATCCACACCCAGGCTCTTATTGGCTAATGAAATCTCATCCACAGCAACATTGCGATATCCGAGAAGCTTTATAGCTTTGCTACCTTCGATGGCGTCAATAACTCGATCACCAAGACTCGCAGACAATCCGGCTCTTTTCGCATGGAACTGCATGGTCGATCTGTAATCAAGTAGTGGAGAATCAAAAATTGCTCCAGAAACTAGGTTGGCGTGTTCAGATTTTCTTAGGAACTGCCCAATCATGAAGGCACCTTGAGACCAACCAAATAGAAGAATCTCTTTAGCTCCTAGCTTTTTAGCCTCAAGCACCGTCATCTCAATTTGTTTCCACTCAGTTTCACCAAGATTTGATTTAGTTATTCCATGTCCGAAAGGTTTCGGGTCGGTCTCCATGGAAATAGTGAGTTGGTTATAGCCAAACTCTCTGAACTGCTTGACGTTTCTAAGTGTCTCCCCCATTCCTGCTCTTCGACCATGGACGTGGATTACCCATTTGTCACCTGAGTTAGGAAAGAGCCAAGCTTTTGTTTGATTCGGCATTAGAACTTCTTGGTAGTCTGCCTCTAAACCAAAATGCTCAGGGTGCTCGCCTAGCCATCCAGATAGAGAAACGTAGCCTCCAACACCAGGTAGAGCTGAACTATAGATTCTCAGAACCTTTAGAGCGATCCGATCCTCAGTCGACTTGTCGAAATCAACTTGGACTAAGGCATGCCCTCTTCTTGAGTCCCAAAACAGGCTCTGCTGGCCCTTTGATTGCCTATCTAACTTCCCGCCCACTATTAGCCAGGTGGTATCCCCTGAGCTCTTGAGCTCAAGAACCCTCATTTCAGCCTTGATTGGACCGGACATCTTCAGAAGGTTTATGGCTGCTATGAGCACCTTGGTGTAAACAATCATTGCGAGTCCTTTGCGGCGTGGCAGGGTCAGTCATACGCCCTCGCCATTTAGCCTAGAACAGATGTCTTTCTATGCTCTTGATTCAGATGCTCCGGCCCAGTTTGCTGCGGCCGCAATGTCGCTAGCTACACCTGTCTTGCGTTCTGAACTAGAAACATCACAAATACCTGCGCCGGACAGAATTGCCCCTTGGGCTCTAGCTTTTGCCGCTCAAGCCCCAAACCCTGCGGATACTCCAATGAATCGTGGAGTTGGCAGGATTGTGTTCCTGCACGACCCAGATCAATTTGAAACTTGGGGATCAAACATGAGGGTCATTGCTTACGGTAAGTCTCCTCTTGAAAACGACATGGGTGTTGAAGAAGATGTCGCTCATTACTGGTGGGCGGAACTGATGAGGGCTCTGAAAGTAAGAGGAGCGCAATTCATCAACGAGGCTGGAACAGTCACCAAGATGTCTTCAACCGGTATGGGTTCTCTAGCAAATGACCCAAACTCCAGTGAAGTTGAAATCAGAGCTTCATGGTCGCCAACTGATGACGACTTAGGCCCACACTTCGCAGCCTGGCAGGACATTATTGCCTCAATGGCAGGATTCGGAATGGATGGCGAAGGCGTTACCCGTCTTAACGTAAATAAATGACTGAGCAAATAGAACCAGAAGAAGTTGAAAGTGTTCTATTAGACCAACCTCGGCTTCCCATGAAGCTGATTGAGAATACTGATTCTCTAAAATCATTCCTGCTGGAGTTAGCAAAAACAAATGAGCCTATTGCTCTAGATGCCGAGCGAGCCAGTGGATTTAAATACGGTCAACGAGCCTATTTACTTCAGATTGCAATCAAAGGTGCAGGCATTTATCTGATTGATCCGGTTGCGGATTACGACTCGGAGAAATGGTCAGAATTCATCTCAGCAGTTAGTTCAAAGCCTTGGCTTATTCACGCCGCTTCTCAAGACCTACCTTGCCTGACTGAACTAACTCTCAAGCCGAGCAAGATTCTAGACACTGAACTGGCTGCACGCCTGCTTGGCTTACCTCGAGTTGCTCTTGGAACATTGACCGAACACTACTTGAAATTAAAGCTTGCCAAAGAGCATTCAGCGGTTGACTGGAGCGAAAGACCACTGCCAGATAACTGGTTGAATTATGCAGCTCTTGATGTTGATGTCCTTTTTGAGCTTTGGGATGAGATTGAAAAGGATTTAGTTGCTAATCATAAGAGTGAGATTGCAAGCGCTGAGTTTGATTACCTACTGATTCCAAGCACCAAAGCCCCAAAGATCGATAAGTGGCGTTCCATGACAGGACTTCATGAAGTCAAAGACGAACGAGCCCTGACAGTGGCTAAGCACCTCTGGGAAGCTAGAGAATCTTTAGCGATGGAAAAAGATATTGCTCCGGGCCGCTTGGTTCCTGACGCGTCTCTCGTAGCTGCTGTGAAGGCAGCTCCTAAATCAAGATCAGAGTTGGCGAGTCTAAAAACCTTTGCTGGTCGAGCTAGCAGAACTTTTATCGACACCTGGTGGAAAGCAATCGAGGACGGCAATCACACCAAGAACCTAGTAGAAGTCAGACCTAAACTAACTGGAATTCCTAACCACAGAAACTGGCCTCAGAAATTCCCGGATGCCCACGCACGTCTGATGGCAGCCAAGGAACTGATTGCCAATCTCTCGGAAGAGCACAAGATTCCTCAGGAGAACATATTCAATCCCGAAGCGCTACGACAGATCTGTTTTGAGCCTCCAGCACCTCTGTCCAAGGAAACATTAGAAGATTCTTTGAGCACTCGTATGGTTAGGCCATGGCAGATTGATCTTGTTTTAGAAGGTCTGCTAGTTGCGTTGGCTGAGAAGCCTAAAGAAAATCAGACAGAAGAACTAGATAGTTCTTCTTGATTCTTTGACCTCATCAAGCTGCTTAGCGTGAGGCACTCTAGAACCTAGAACCTGAGCCACAATCTCTTGAGCAATGTCCTGCGCCTTTAGTCCCACTCGATCCATGATCTCATCACGAGAGGCGTGCTCTAGGAATTCATCTGGGAGACCTAGTTCATTTAGAGCTGTGTCAATCTGAGCTGCTCTCAAGTCTTGGCGAATTCTTGTTCCAATACCACCAACACGAACACCGTCTTCAAGTGTGACAACAAGTCTGTGCTGGCTAGCTAGATCTAGAACACTCTTTCTAACTGGCACTACCCATCTAGGGTCAATTACAGTTGCTCCGATTCCATGAGCGGCTAGCAATTCTGCCACCTTCAGAGCAACAGTTGCCATTGCTCCAACTGCAACCAAGAGAACATCTTTGGCTGGTGCTTCAGAAAGAACGTCTACTCCATCAGAGAGTCTTCTGAGTTCTTTGATTTCAGTTGGTGCAGCACCCTTAGGGAACCTGATGACTGTTGGAGAATCTTCAATCGCAATCGCTTCGGCTAATTCTTCTTTTAGACGAATCGCATCTCTAGGTGCAGCAATCTCAATGCCAGGCACGATCTGCAATAGAGCAAGATCCCACATTCCATGGTGAGAAGCACCGTCAGGACCTGTTACACCTGCTCGGTCTAGTACGAAAGTAACTCCTGCGTTATGCAGTGCTACATCCATCAGAATTTGATCAAAAGCACGGTTAGCAAACGTTGCGTAAATAGCAACAACTGGGTGTAATCCACCGAATGCTAATCCAGCGCTAGAGGCAACCGCATGCTGTTCAGCAATACCGACGTCGAATACTCGGTCTGGGAATTCCTCAGCAAACTTGTGAAGTCCAACTGGGATAAGCATTGCTCCGGTGATTCCAACAACACGCTCATTCTTACGAGCAATCTCCAAAACTTCATCAGCAAATACAGATGTCCATGACTTACCTGAAGAAGACTCTAAAGACTTTCCTGTCTTTGGGTCTATCTGACCAACTGCGTGATACTGGTCATTCACATCGTCTTCAGCCAAGCTAAAGCCGCGACCCTTTTGAGTGATGGCGTGAACAATTACCGGTGCTCCGTATTGCTTCGCCTGACGTAACGCTTGTTCCATTGCTTCTTGGTCATGCCCATCAATTGGACCGATGTATTTGAGGTCAAGGTTAGGGAACATGCTCTTCGGGGTGAAAGTTCCAAGAAGACCTTTACCCGCTCCCCTGATTGTTGAGTAAGCCAAACGTCCAAGCGGACCAAACATCGAGAAGAACTTCTTCGATGCTCGATACATGCGCTTATAGAAAGATTCAGTTCTAAAGTCGTTCAGGTATTTGGCTAGTCCACCAATGGTTGGAGCGTATGAACGGCCATTGTCGTTCACAACAATGACGAGGTTTCTATCGTTGTCGTCGGTGATGTTGTTAAGAGCTTCCCAAGCCATACCGCCGGTTAGAGCTCCATCACCAATAACAGCAACTACTGCACGATCAGTCTGTCCAGTGAGTCTGTATGCTCTAGAAATTCCATCAGCCCAAGACAGTGATGATGAAGCGTGAGAAGACTCAACAACGTCATGCTCTGACTCGGATCTTTGAGGATAACCAGCAATGTCTCCCTTGGTTCTGATTCCAGAAAGATCAGTTCTGCCGGTAACCAGTTTGTGAACGTAAGACTGGTGACCGGTATCGAAAATCACACTGTCATTTGGAGAATCAAATACTCGGTGGATGGCAAGAGTTAGTTCAACTACTCCAAGGTTTGGACCTAGGTGTCCACCTGTTGAAGTGATTGTTTCAATGAGGTACTCACGAATTTCTTGAGCGAGCTCCTTGACCTGCGGAACGCTAAGTTTCTTTAGATCATCTGGTGATTTGATCGACTCAAGAATTGACAACTAGGCCACCAAACTTCTAAGCACGTACTGCAAGATGCCGCCGTGTCTGTAGTAATCAGCTTCTCCTGGTGTATCGATGCGAAGAGCAACTTCAAAAGAGATAGCTTGTTTGCCAGCAGCACTGTGAGCTGTAGGTTCCGCAGTCACACTAAGTGTCTTTGGAGTTACTCCATCATTAAGAGCTGTTACTCCGGTAATTGTGAATGATTCTGTTCCATCGAGACCAAGTGACTCTGCAGTTTGACCTGGCAGGTACTGAAGTGGAAGAACACCCATACCAATTAGGTTGCTTCGGTGAATACGCTCGAAGCTCTCAGCAATAACAGCCTTGACTCCAAGAAGTGCAGTTCCCTTAGCAGCCCAGTCTCTTGAAGATCCTGAACCATATTCCTTACCAGCAAGAATCACTAGTGCTGTTCCTTGTGCTTGGTAGTTAGAAGATGCATCGTAAATGAAGCTCTGTGCTCCATCGGCTGTTGTGAAATCTCTTGTGTAACCACCCTCAACATCTTGAAGTAGTTGGTTACGCAATCTGATGTTCGCAAAAGTTCCACGAATCATTACTTCGTGGTTTCCACGACGAGATCCATATGAGTTGAAGTCAACGCGAGAGACGTTGTTTTCAGCCAAGTACTTTCCAGCTGGTGAATCAGCCTTGATAGATCCAGCAGGGCTGATGTGGTCAGTGGTTACTGAATCACCTAGCTTGGCAAGCACTCTTGCGTTGTGGAAGTCAACTACAGGAGTAGTTGTCATGCTCATGCCTTCGAAGTAAGGAGGCTTTCTAACG